>USLW01000229.1 GCA_900555605.1 uncultured Clostridium sp.
CTGTTGCCGATTCTTTCGCCGACGATCGCGGCTTTTGGCGTAAACCTCGGCGCGGTTTGGGGAGAACTGATTTATTTCTTAGGATTTATGGCAGTCCTGCCGTTTATTTGGATGTTTATCCTGCGGCTTGCCGGACACGGCTCGGCGGGAATTTCTGTTTCGGAGACCACCTTAACTCTGTGCTATACAAAAGGCTTTTTTATCCATACGGTAATTATACCGAGAGAGAAGCTGAACTATGTATCCTTTCGGCGCAGTATTTTTCAAAAGGCTTCCGGAACGTGTGATCTGATATTTTACACGTACAGCGAATACGGTCATCGGCATAGAGTCGTAAGCCTTCCATATGAAAAGGCGAAAACGTATCTTGCTACCCAAACGGATTTTCCTGTGCTATAATAAGTCTTGTTTATGATTACCTATAAGGATGTCGTGATATGCTCAAGCGTTTTTTGAAATATATGATCGTGCTGTCAGCGGCGGCCGCGATTGCGGCATCCGTATTCCTGACCGCAATTTCTGTCAGATCGGATATGTATGCTCCGGTTTACGGCGATTGCTTTGAGGCGGGTATGACAATTCAGCATATAGAAGGCTTGGACAGCGGCAGAAGCGTTGTGGCGGGGACACTGGGAGAGAACAGCTATTATAAAATTTATGATGACCGGGGCGGCCTGATTGCCTATCATGTGATTGACGGCGGAGATGTATGCGTGCGGATTACGGACATTGGCCGGTGGGAACACGGACCAGTGCTGGCATGTCTTATGCAGCCTGCGGATGCTTCGGTCCGCAGCTACGGTGTGCTTCTTTTTGCGGATCAGGACGGCAATACAGAAAAAAAGACGACGCTGAGCGCGGCAACTGCCGCGGGGGGCTATGAGGCCGTATTTTGTCTGAATGGCGCGGAAGCACTTTACGCCTGCACAGGCAGCGGAGAGGTCCGGGTTTTTGATGCGGAGGGCGCGGTCCGATGTGTGCTGCCGACAGGCGCGGAAACGGAAGTGACGTCGGTCACGCAGGTGGATGAGAAACTGATTGTTTCCGGGCGTAAAACGGGTGCATATGCGGCAGGCTATGATCAGCAGGGTGGGCTTGTGTGGGAGTATCATGTATTTGATCATGAAAAATATGATTCTGCTGTGCTTTACGGTAGCCAGCTCGGGGAGCATTATTTTATGTACGGACAGTATAGAGAAAGGCCTGTGGCGGAAAGCGGGGATACAGAGATATCTGACGCAGTCTCCCGGCCTGACGATGAAGCGCTTCCGATGCTTCCGATGCCATTCCGGCCTCTGGTACGCCGGGATTTTGACAGCCGCGGCGCGGTAAACGCGTTTCTTGTACTCTTAAACGGAGACGGCACGCAGCCGCGTCTGCTGCAATATACGGCAGGGACGAATCACCTGCTGCCGGTCTTATGCGGCGTATCGGATCAGGCGGTTTTTTTATATGCCGCAGCCGCACAATCCGCTGAAGATGCATATTTTACCGGTTATTTGTATGAGCTTGACACGGAATTGAGACAGAAGGCCTCCGAAGAATTTTCCGTGAGCAGTGATTCCGTACTGTACTGTGTTCAAAGAAACGGAATTTATGCATACACATCGGTAAACGGTTCCGGTGCATACCGTATGCGCTACTTTTCTTCGGCAGCGGCATATGCCGAAGAAATGCGCCGTGTTGCGCAATATACTGAAATAGAGGATGTTTATTTACAGACAACGCTGCTTCTGCCTTGGCTGATTGTTGCTGCCGGGGGATTGGTCTTACTAAGGATGAGGTATGTATGAAAAAGTTTTTTCGATTTGCTATCATATTTGTTTTGGCGTTGCTTTGTGTTTACTTGATTCTGCGGATTCCTGCGGTGGACCGATGGCTTACGGGGCTGATCGGTTCTGCGGGAAGCGCAGGTTCCGTAGAAGAAACCGTACTGCATATCGACGGATCGACGGAAGAACTGGAATTTCCGCCGCTGATATATCCGCGGGAGAATCGGCTTTATCTTGCCTATCAGGGCGAAGAACGGGATATTACCCCTCCGGATTCGGATATTCGTTTTACCGCAAAACAATATGATATTACGAAATCTCTCCGTCTGCGGCGAAACTGCTATGTGAGCCGGGACGGCCGCTATGTGCTGTTTCTTTTGCAGATGAATGAGATTCCAACGTTGTTTTACACGAATCTGCAGACTGCCGAGACAGGCCTGATCGGTGCGCGCGTGGATTCCTTTGTTTTGATTGAATCAGATTCTGCGGAAGAGGCGGGCGCCGGGCCGACAGTGGTTTACGCTACAGGCTATACGCTTGCAAATCAGATTTTTTTATATCGCGGCGGGACAAGCACCCTGCTGAGGGAAAATGTAGCGGCAAAATATATTTCTGCTTACAGAGGACTGCTTATGCACACAAGAGACGGCGGCCTGTATTTTTATGATATCAGGGAAAATACGGAAAAACAGTTGGCCTCCGGAGTGGAGTCCGTTTATTTTCCGGGAGCGGACCGATATCCTTATGATGTTGTATCCGAAACGCTTACAGTCTATTATAAAGGCAGCGGCGGCGATTATGTTTATACGCAGGGAGCGAGCCGAAAGCTGGAAAAATCATTTTACCTTACGGTCCCAACATGCATTTATCCGACAAAAAAACCTGAAAAGTATTATTACTTTACAGAACTGGAAAACAAATTGGTATGTGTGGACGGGGATCGAGAATATACCGTATATCATACCATCGGCGATATCTATAAAATCTTTGCGTATGACTCCGAATCAGAGACCTTTATTGCCGCAACGCCCAGAAGACTGTATCTGCTGCCGTGCGGCGCGCAGGGAGATGAAGCGCAGCCGATTTCTTTGATGGAGTTTGACGGCTATTATAAAAAGCGCCGGGACATGATTACGCGTTATATGGAGGTCTATACAACGGATTTCTCTGTCTTTTATATTGTCCGGCTGACAGAGGGCACCTGGATTTGGAATCGAAGCAATCCGGAAAGCTGGATGAATAAGGGATCCAGCTATAACTACGGCTTATTCCGTGTACGGCTCCGGTATGACGGACCCGCCAGCGCAGGGGAGGCAGTTGCACTGGATGTGCCGCCCACCAGGGGACTCTACTGCGATACCGTTCTCAAAAGCGGCAATGTGATGCTGTATACTGCCTTCTATGACGATGGCTCCGTAAAAAGCATTTCCGTACTTTCTGCGGAGGGAAACGTTTTAAACCGTGATATTTTGAACAGTGCCGCCGATCGGCGCACCTATCGGCAGCTGCGGGTGCTGCGCGGCTCAGAGCAGTGTTACCTGTATGCAGAGACAAAAACAGGGGAGAATCTGGTTTATTCTATGCGGTACCCCGATGATGGGGCAGTATTTCCGGTGCTATACCAGGGCATAGGTGTGCCGTATGTTTCTTTCGGGAGGCTGTACTATGCGGCTGCGCCGGCCCCTGGACAGGATACTGCATACGGCAGGTATGACCTGATTCTCCTGCCTGTAGAATCCGAATAACGATATTACGCGGGAAAAGGAGGATGACAATTGGAAAATCAATGGGTAGATATCAGGGAGACTCTTTTTTCCTTAGCGGAAGAGGATTATCGGGTGTTTACCGCAAAGCTTCTGCCAGGGGTGGAGGGTGTGATAGGAGTCCGGCTGCCTGCGCTGCGCAAGCTGGCCAAAACCATTGCAAAGTCCGATGTGCGAACCTATCTGAAACAGTCAAACGCGGATTATTTTGAAGAAATTATGCTGCAGGGCATGGTGATTGGCGCATATCAGGCCCCATATATTGAAAAGCTCAGCCTGACCCGCGAATTTGTACCTAAGATCAACAGCTGGTCTGTGTGTGACAGCTTTTGCGCCGGCATAAAAGAAGCGGGAAAACCGGAAAACAGAGAATTAACGTGGTCCTTTGTCAGTGGCTATTTTCGTTCTGAAAGGGAATATGAGCTTCGTTTTGCGGTCATTATGCTGATGGATTATTTTATTATACCCGAATATATTGCACGCGTTCTGGCCTTTTACAATTCCGTGCGCCATCCTGGATATTATGTGAAAATGGCCGTGGCTTGGGCGCTGTCTGTGTGCTATGTAAAAATGCCGGAACGCACGGCGCTGTTTTTAAAGGACAATGACCTGGATGATTTTACCTATAACAAGAGCATACAAAAAATGTTGGAATCATACAGAATTCCGGATGAGGACAAGGCAGTGCTGCGCAGTATGAAACGGACGGCGCCGGCAGATCGGCGGTCCT
>USLW01000230.1 GCA_900555605.1 uncultured Clostridium sp.
GGCCGATGCCGCTGTCGCCGCCTGTGATTAAAGCAGTCTTATTTTCAAGTCTGCGGCATACGCGCCCGCATTCGGAAATAGGCCGCGGATCCATCATGTACTCCATGCCGGGCTGTGTATTCTGGTGCTGCGGCGGAAAGGCAATGGGCACCTCCTTGCAATCGGTAATAAAATCTTGCTTATTTTTCTGTTCCATTCGCTGATCCCTCCTAGTTGTATTCTATGCGGGGCAAGCCGAAAGGTGCAAAGCGAGCAGGGGCCATTCACAATTTCTGTATGCAGATATCCGCAGGGATCCGGCGTTCATAAACAAAAGTGCGGGTTTACGAAAAAAGATCAATTGTATTTCCTTTTTTGTTTCTATTGATGTTTTATCCGGTGTTTATTACGATAAATATCGTACAGAATATTGGGGAACAGGAGACTGAATTTTATGAATTGGGAACAGCATGTCACAGAGCATATGGATTTTTCCTTTCGTTATGGCGAAACGGAAGCAAAACCGCATTTGCGGACAGTCACGCTGCAAGAAAAGACTCCTGACGCGGAGCAGCTGAAAGTCGTCTACCAATTTGACGGCGGGCTGCGCATTACCAAAGACGTTACGATCTATCCGAAGTATCAAGCGGTCCGCTGGGTTCTTTGGATTGAAAACACCTCTGATTGGGACAGTCCCATTCTTTCAGAACTTTTCGACTGCGATTTTTTTGCAGAGCTGCCATGTACACTTCCGGTAAAAAAAACAGGTTACAGCCTGCCGGAAGGATTCGCCCGCATTTTAAGAATGACAGGCACGACTTGGAGCGAGAATGAATTCAGTACGGGCAGCGAGGTGATCCTGCCCGGGGAAACAAAACGCTACTGTACCGGAGACGGCGTCTCTTCTCAGGGTGTCGCGCCGTTCTTTCATATTTCGTCAGAGAGACGGGGTATCGTTTGTGCCATTGGCTGGAGCGGTCAGTGGAATGCGCGTTTTACCTGTGTCGCAGCCGATGACGTACAGCAGGGAATCCGGTTTCAGGCGGGTATTGAAGATGTCGCCTTTCAGCTGAAGCCTGGGGAACGGATCCGCACGGCTTCCGTCGTCTTAATGCCATATGAGGGAGAAGCGCTGACAGGACAAAATCAATGGAAACGCCTTATGAGGGAACATTTCAGTCTGATCGGCAGGCCGGGCCGTCCGCAGGAGGCCCCCTTTTGTATGATGCTTTGGGGTGGAATGCATTCGGATCAGATGATAAAACGAATCAATGCGGCAATGCGGCAGCAGACAGAGCTTGAATATGTCTGGATCGATGCCGGCTGGTATGGCAGTTCAGAGCAGGAATGTCCCAGCGAGCACGTTCCGGACTGGGGCTATCACGTAGGCGAATGGTATCCCAACAGCTTATATCATCCCCACAAACTGCTGGACGTGGCCGCCGCCGTAAAACGCAGCGGGCTGAAGCTGCTGCTCTGGATGGAACCCGAGCTGGCCATCCGTTTCTGCAAAACCGCGGAAGAACATCCGGATTGGTTCTATACTCACGAAGAGACGGAACTAACTTACTTACTGAATCTGAGCATCCCGGAGGCGTTCGAATTTGCATACAGATCCGCTGCGGAGCAGATCGAAGCATTGGGTCTGGATTGCTTCCGGCAGGACTTTTGCTGCTTTCCGTTAAAAACGTGGCGAAAAAACGATCTGCCGCAGCGACGGGGATTATGTGAAATCAAACATATCATGGGTCTCTACGCGTTATGGGACCGTCTTCTTCAGAACTACCCGAATTTGGTAATTGACAACTGTGCTGGCGGAGGCAGACGACTGGATATTGAATTGGCCAGCAGGTCTGTGGCAATGTGGCGCAGCGACCATCAATGTTTATTTGATGCGGATCCTGAAATTACACAAATGCAGAATACGGGCGTTTCCGCATGGCTGCCGTATACAGGGACCGGGGCTGGTTTTATGATCGGGGATACGTATCATTTCAGAAGCTGCTACAGTTCTTCCCTCACAGTCGCTTATTGGGGATATGACGAATTCAAAGCTGCAGAGGATGGCGATGAAAGCATGCGCGCATGGCTGCAGAAAGTATTTGCAGAATACAAGCGGGCACGTCCGTATTTTTCCTGCGATTATTACCCGCTGATTCCGCACAGTATGAGCCGCACAAGCTGGTGCGCATGGCAGTACCACAGGCCGGAAACCGGAGACGGCATTGTAATGGCATTCCGCCGCAGCGAATCACCCCATGATCGGGCGGCGTTGCGGCTGTACGGATTGGCGGCAGGACAATCCTATGTATTTGAAAACGCCGATACCGGAGCACTTATATCTGTAACAGCGCCTGCGGCTTCCAAGAAAGCAGAGGCTTTCCCGGAGCTGACGGTCACACTGCCGCAGCGGCGCACCTGCGTACTGTTTTTCTATCAGCCGCAGTAAAGCGCCAAAGTGCTTCGGGTATTATAATTCGGCGAATCAAGACTGATTTTTATGAACGGTTTTGGTCACGGATATTTCTCGTAAGCTTTTAGAATTCCTTTTGCCGTTGGATGAGGGCGCATGATTCTATCGGGAATATTTCTATGCGCAGCAGGATCCGGAGCAATGAAAGCTGTTTTTGACATATTACCGGCAAAAGCGGCTGTATTACGAAGAAAACGGATTATGGCTCGCTGAATTCATTCCGATCAGCAAAATGGTAGGAGACTCCAATTCAGAGTACTTCCATAAGCGATTAAAAAAATATATGGGCTGTCCCTCCCGGAGATTACCGGCGAACCGGACAGCCGAACGGAGGTATTTATGAGAAAGACAGCACGCACACAAGCTAACATCATCTTTTATTATGTAATTTACGGCGTACTGCAGTTGCTGCTCATCAGTTGTTTTTTGCTGCTTCCCGTGTCTGTAGCTGCGGATGTGCCGGATTCGGACTGGGTCTTTGACGTGACGGATTACGGGGCGGACGGCAGCGACAACATCGCGGATACAGAAGCAATTCAGGCTGCCGTAGACGCAGCGCTTGTCTATGGAAAGGGGACCGTATATTTTCCCCCGGGAAACTATCTTGTGGAGCGTCCCATTCTGTTTGAAGGAAATGGAAGCAAATCGCTGACAGTAAGGGGATCCGACGACAAGATGGGATACGCGCGGCTGACAGGCACGGCCGAATGCACGGAAATCTTCAATGTAAAACTGGAATATAACTTTCACCTGTATAATATGGCTTTTTCTTCTCAAGGAAAGCACGGTTCCAATTTATACATTGAAACTGTCAATGCGGAGATTGCCCACTGTGACTTCAGCAACACCGCCAACAGCGCCCCGCCATTGGTGGGCATGACCGGCTCCAACATCAAAATATCTGACTGCACTTTTCATAACGCGAATCAGAACGGATACGCACTGCGCTGTTATGCCATTGACGAAATTCTGAATATCAACAACTATATTACGGACAATTATTTCGCCCATGTCGGAAAAGGCGTTCTGATTGACGCAGAGACGGCAACCAACCGTCCGGAAGGACTGAAGATCAGCAGAAATGTTTTTCTAAATACGGGAAACGAGCAAATTACGGTACAGACGGTTTTGCACTGTGATATTGCCAATAATATGATCGACCAGTGCTCCGGCAGCAGTATCCTAGTAAATCCCAAGCTGCTTGGCGTAACCGGACTGTATATTGTGGATAATTACATTTCTCCTGCCGCCGGCTGGAAATCGGAACGCTGGAGCGGTGAAGCCGCCTGTATTCGTGTGACAGACGAAGCAGGTGCAAGCGCGGCCATTTTAACCATCACGAACAATATGATGTGTTACGCCGATTACGGGATTGCGGCGACAGGCAATTCCAATACTTACATTATTTCCGGGAATACGTTCAACAGCATTCTTAAGGCAGGCATTAAGATGGAAAACACCGCCTCCTGTATTATAACGGAGAACCTGTTTCCCCTGAATGAGAAGGGTTCCGTTTCAATAGATATTTTCTCGGAAAAAGGTCCCTTTATATTGTCAAATAATATAATGGACGGCAGCTATACACTGCAGGTGCCACCCGATCAGCTGACATCAGAACAGAACTATCTCAATGGCATACGCTGCGAAGCCCCCTCGGACGGCACGTCAGAGGCCCGTGTTCAGGGCCGGACGTGGCTCATTGCCGCTGCCGGCCTTCTGGTCTGTACGCTGCCGGGCATTTGCGCCCTATACAGATGCCGGCGCATAAAATCAGAATGAATTTGTGAAAAGCCGGAAAAGACTGCCGGGCCC
>USLW01000231.1 GCA_900555605.1 uncultured Clostridium sp.
ATGATACATCCACATCTCTTCTGCAGGAATCAAAGGGTTCATGTCATCAAAATCCGGTGCGGCGCAATATCCCTCTTCTTCAAAAATGCCATATGGTCCATGAATCCATTCACCGCTTGCACCGGCCGGCGCGCCGGCCTTGACTGCATACGGGAAGGATCCGGTTGTATCCATTGCAATCGCCGCATATCCCCGATCATTCCAGGCCTTCACCCACTGCGCAAACGCATGACCGCCGCCTCCGTGAACCAGCACCACTCCGGGAACCTTTTCATTTTGCTGAAGATTGTCCGGAAAGCCGATATAAGCAAAAACCTTTGTCTTTCTTCCGTCTGCATCCATACCGTCATAGGTATAAGCCTGGATACCGAAAAACGCGCCTTCCGGATCACACGCCGGCACGCGTACGAGATGCAGCGCTTCTGTTTTTCTGTCCGCAAGCTGATCCATTATCCGCGTGATCCTTTCTGCAGTCTTTTCGTCCGTGCAGGCGCAATCCGCCTCCCTCTTCTCTCCCTCTTTGACGCCCTCTGAAAAATCATATAATCCCATATTATGCATCCTCCAATCTGAGATCGCGGTCTGTTATTTCCGCTTGATCCGCTGTTTCTTTTCTGCCTGCAGACAGCACCACATAATAAAACACACTGCAATAATATAGATGGCGGCAAATCAAATGTCAATAATTTTTTTAAACGATTTAAATATTTATTTTCTATAGATCGCCGCTGCTGAAGCAGCAAGCGCCGCAGAGGACCTGCAAGCGATCTCAGAATATATTCAGCGGTACCAATTTATCATTGGTGCGCACCACCTCAAACAGGCGTTTCAGCTTTACGGCTTCCAGCTCCGCACTTTCCTTCAGACCATCCTCCGCACATTGTAAGAATAACGATACTGTGAGGTCAACCTCTTTAATCATTCCATGATCCAGGCAAAAGCTCCAATGATCCATATGCTTGTGCCATATTGCTCTGAGCCTTTCGCAGGACTGCGGAAGCTGCTCATTCTGACCATTCAGATCCTCCCGGATCGCTTCTACCTGCCGCCACATTTTACGGATGTCATTTTCAATCATGCGGTCAAAAGAAAACGTAGTGATAAATACAAATGAGAATATCAGGATCACGGAAATAATGTATACCAAGGTGTTTTTATATAATTTCATACATTCCCTCCGCTGTTTTTCTGTTTTGCTTTTTTCAGCTGTGTGAAAAAGCTCCCTTCAGAATCTACATAACAATAAAACACATCCTGTATGCTGTCGGCGCCGGCCTTTTGAATTTCTTCAACCAAGGTTTGCGGCGCAATCTGAACAGTGTTCAGATTTTCTTCTACCAGGTATCCGCCTACAATCAGATCGGTTACAACGCCTTCCGCAGCCTGAATCTGCAGGTCCTCGCGCCGGACAGTATCTGCCCTGCTGTATGGAATGACGCTTAACTCTCCGTTATTTTCAAGGGTTGCCAGCAGAACGTCATTGACGCTCGGATAGCCCTTGAGCCGCAGCGCTTCCAGCAGATCATCGAGATTATACATTTCATTGCGCAGATTTTTCTCTACTACATCGCCGTTTCGAATTACAACGCTGGGTCTGCCGCAGATAAAGCCTCTGAACCTTTTGTTCTTCATAATAAAAAAAGAGATTGTCAGCTGTGCCAGCAGCAGAGACAGAATCGGAATGATTCCGCTCATCAGCGGTGTCGCCGAATCCTGCATCGGCAAAGCCGCCAAATCCGATATCATCAGCGCAATTACGAATTCATACGGCTGCAGCTGTCCGATCTGCCGTTTTCCCATGCATCTCATTACAAAAATAACAATGACATACATGATGATCGTTCGAACAAAACTAACCAAACCTAACACCTCGTCTCTGATTGCGCGCCTTTTCAAGCCGCAGCTTATGCCGCGTGGCGCCCGCGCTCATATTTTAACGTAAAATGTATATTTTATACGTATTTGCCCAGACTAAAGAACGGAATCCCAATTCAGAAAGGATGATGTAAGATGGTTCAAACGTCGCCAAATACGCAGACGCAATCCGTGCTGCCCAGCAAAAGCCTGACAATATTAGAGGATCAGCTGAATTCTGAGGCGCTGGCAATCAAGAAGTATAACCTGTTTGCCAATTCCTGCAGCGATCCGAATTTAAAAAGCGTCTGTGAGCGCGCGGAGCAAATGCATCGGCTGCATTTTGACACATTATGCAATTATTTAAATTCTCACAATAAGCCCATGCAGTGAGCAAACACAGAAAGGAGTCAGCAGAATGGATCAGATCTTATCAGAACAGGAATGCATGGAGGATGCGCTGGCAACGGAAAAACAACTGATCAGCACATATGCCACCTATGTCGCAGAGGCCAGCTGTCAGAACCTCCGGAATGAAATTACAAAAATCATTACGGAAACGCAGCAGGTGCAGTTTGAGATTTTTAACGCGATGAAATCCAGAGGATGGTATCAAATTAAAAACGCGTCTCTGCCGGAGGTACAGCAAACAGCGCAAAAATTCTCACAGATCAGAAGTCAGCTGTAAAAAAAGCGGGCTGCACGGCTTGCAGCCCCGGTACATACGCAACAGATTTTGCATCCCCCCCCCGGCTGCTGCCTACCGCGCGAGATCCGCGAGATCCTTTTCAAGCGTCAATTCTGCCCCCAATGAACGGCATACCGCAAGATATGCCTCCCACTTCTCCGGCTGGAACCCTCTGGCGTGTTCCGCCCTGATCATCAGATTTTTCGGCGTATCTAAAGGAGAAATATATTCCACCATGGATACGTCGTACCCGAATGCTTCTAAGGCCATGGCGCGCAGCCCGTCCGTTAGATTGTCCGCGATTCTGGCTTTCAGGACGCCGTATTTCAATATTTGCGAAAATCCATCGAGATGATACTGTGCATTCAGCTCCCTGTGGCAGCAGGGGACGCATACGATGGACGGAATCTTATGCCGGATTCCGAAGCTAAGCGCTTTGTCTGTCGCTGTGTCGCACGCATGCAGCGTCAGAAGCAGCTGATAGGATTTCTGCGGTATATACTGCATAATATCGGTTTCCACAAACATCATATTCTGATAGTTCAGCTGTGCCGCCATGCGTTTTGATTCCGCGATCACACCGCCGTTGTAATCCAGCCCCGTTATATGGCATTTTTGGCCTAATACCTCTTTGATATAATAATTCAGGACAAACGACAAATAGGACTTGCCGCAGGCGCAGTCTACGACCTGCAGTACAGAATGCTGCCGGCACAGCGTCCGGAGCATCGGATCAATCAGTTCCACAAAATGATCAATCTGGTTATACTTACGGATTTTATCGTTTTTCACTTTTCCGTTTTGCCCCAAAAGCCCAATGGTCCGAAGCAGCGGCGCAGCCCGGTCCGCACGGATATAATAGGCCCGGTCCCCCATGGCCGCCGGCTGTTCCGCTGCCTGCGCCGGCGCGGCGGAGGCGGTGGTTTCCGTAGTTACACTTTTTTGATCCGCACGGATCCGGATGTCTTTTCCGCGTTCCCGATAAATAAGCAGCATACTGTCATAAAGAGGAATCTGCTCTTTGATAAAGGCGCGGAATGCGTCAGCCGTCAGGCAATATGCAGCGCCGTTATGGTAAAATGCAAGCAGTGCCTCCTCCCGGACCGCGCGCAGTTCGTACCGTTTGCTTCCGGATAAAAAGGCAGCCGTGATTTCTATAAAAAATTCCCGATTTTCTGCAAACCGGCCCATAAGGCCGGACATAAAGAGATCAACCTTTTCCCCTATTTGTTTATTCATTTCAAGATTTCCTCCTTTTCCTCCGCGGTCAGCTCCCGGTACGCCCCCGGCAGCAGCCCCGTATCCATCCGGACGCCGCCGATAGCGGTCCGCTTCAGCAGCAGTACCTGTATGCCCCGAGCGGAAAACATCCGTTTGACCTGATGAAATTTTCCTTCGCAAATCGTTACCGTTCCGTAGCAGGCCGTCTCAACCGCCAGCCGTGCCGGCATACATCGATAACCATCTCCCAGGGTGATTCCTTGTGCAAAGGCCTCTATATCTTCACTATTCGGCGTCCGATCCAAAAAGCATACGTATTCTTTCGGAACATGGCGTTCCGGCGTAATTACCGCATGTACAAAGGCGCCGTCATTTGTCAGAAGCAAAAAGCCCTCACTGTCTTTGTCCAGGCGGCCTGCCGGCGTCAGATGATAATGTGCAAAATCCTCCCCCACCAGATCAACGGCAGTTGCCGCGCCCCG
>USLW01000232.1 GCA_900555605.1 uncultured Clostridium sp.
GGACATGCCCCATTTCTGATAGCCGGTGGCCACGAATACGCCCGGCAGCTTCTCCGAATACGGACCGATATAAGGAATCCCATCCAAAGGCATACAGTCCTGCGCAGACCATGCCCAGCAAACCACGCTGTCCGGATAGAATGCGGTTGCCTGGCGCTTCAGCGCTTCATAATGCTGCCGCTCCCCCTCTTCTCCTACACGATGGCCGCAGCCGCCGAATAAAAGCAGCTGCGGAAGGAATAGACTTGACTCCGTCCTGCGCCGATATACATGCCGTCCACCGGACGGGCATTTTTCAGTCCCAATACATAGGACCGCTCCTGATGCATCCGCAGAAAATAATATCCCGGCGTATTGATAATGGGAAAATGCGTGGCAATGACGATTTGCTTTGCCTTGATACCGCCTCCCGGGCGATTTGTCCGGACATAATAGCTACCGTCATCCTGCGGCTGCACCTCTTGGACAACGGTTCCTTCATAAATTTCCAGATCCTGTGAAACAGCTCTGAGAAACCGCAGCGGGTGAAACTGCGCCTGATCCGGAAATCTGACTG
The DNA here is from genome assembly GCA_900555605.1 of uncultured Clostridium sp. GTDB lineage: Bacteria > Bacillota > Clostridia > UBA1212 > UBA1255 > UMGS1851. The sequence goes on from USLW01000232.1 coordinate 557, forward strand.
CTCCGGCTGCGCGCAGCGGCAGCGCCGTAATATCCTCTCCCGACACAAACTCTGCGGGAATTCCGGCATCCCGTGCCGCGGAAACTTCCGTTTTCAATAAATCGAGATCCGCCTCGCTGCAGGTATACGCATACGCAGGTACCCGCTGAAATCCGCAGTCTATCCCCAGCGCGGCTGCCACTGCTTCATATTTTACAATCGCATTCTGATTCGCAGATGCATATTCCGCTGCTTTTTCCGCCCCAAAATCCTTTGTAATCTGATGATAGCACAATCCGTGCTGCGATGTAATTTTTGCAGTGGTCCCTTTTGTCGTTCCGCTGCCGATCCTGTCGGCCTCCACCACAACGGCTTGTACACCTTCCCGTTTTAAAAAATACGCGGTCAGGATTCCGCTCATGCCGCCGCCTGCAATCAGTACTTCGCACGACAGCGGCTGATTGAGACTGTCTCTTTTCGGAATTTCACAATCATCCTGCCAATATGACTTCATATGCATCTCCATCCTTTCCCCGCCGCTGCGGCACACGCTGTACGCCGGAAACGGCATTTGCTTCCGTTTTGGAATAGCATTGCCCTTTTTACGGCTTTTTATGAGACTTCGCATCTGATTCTTGTAAAAAGGGACCGAAAAAGATTTCGGTCCGCCATACTTGCAGCAATCAATGTGAAAATTTAATAGAACTTTTTGCTGTCCTTCAGATCTCTTACAATCTCCAGCGCCTCACCGAAACGTTGGAAGTGTACGATCTCCCGCGCCCGCAGGAATCGCAGCGGCTCTATCACATCCGGATCATCTGCCATGTCGATCAGATATTCATACGTCTGCTTCGCTTTTTGCTCTGCTGCAAGGTCCTCCATCAGATCCGTAATTGCATCGCCCTTGGACTGTATATAGGCGGCGGTAAAAGGCACCCCTGCGGAATTCTGCGGGTACACGCCCAAACCGTGCTCTACGTAGTCCGTACTGTAGCCGTATTTCTTTAGCGTCTCGCAATCCACTCCGGTCAGCAGCTGATGGCACATGGTTCCGATCATTTCAAGATGTGCTAATTCTTCCGTACCGATATCATTCAAAATTCCTTTGGTCGTACCGGTAGGCATAGTAAAACGCTGACTCAAATAACGGAGAGCGGCCGCTAATTCGCCGTCGGCACCGCCATATTGAGTGATGATCAGCTTTGCCATGCGCGGATCGGGCTTTTTGATTTTGATTGGAAATTCAAGTTTCTTTTCATATAACCACATGATAGTCCCCCCTTTTATTTATCCCAGGGCCACGGGTTATCTACCCAATCCCAGGTGCTTTCCGAACCGGCGTAGGTCTCGGCCACCAGCGGTCCGAACATGGACTGATAGCTGTCAACCATCACTTTGCGCTTGTTGACAATATTATTGAACAGTTCGATGGAATTCGCATCATCCGGATGAGAATTCAAAAAGAGCTTCAAATCTGTCAGGGCAAAGTCCAACGCCATAATCTCATATAACATTTTATCCTTATCCACAGTTGCAGCCCTCCTTCACAGGTGTCTTATCGCATACATGCGGACATAAATACGGCTGGTCAAGCTCCGGATAAATCGTACCGCGTTCCAATCCATCGCAGATCGAATACATCTTCCCGGGCACCTGCCACGGAACATACGCCGCAGCGAGCATGGCTGTGTTGGAGTTTGCATACACGGGTTCTCTCATAGAACAGTCGTCGAGAGGGGTCGTCATAAAAGGCGACGTGCATGGGCATGATTCATTCATCATATATTTAACCTCCATAAAACAAAATTAATAAACTCCCCGTTTACATAATATGAAAACGACTGCCGCGCGTGACAGCAGATTCGCCGGTGCCCGCTGTTTTTGCCAATCTGTCTGCGGCTTTGTATATTTTTTTTGCGGCAAGAGATAATAGTTGCACACAGATGCCAAAAATAAGTGCAGGTGATCCGGAGCATGATGAAAAATTTTTACGGAACAAATAAAAAAAAGGCATATTTTGAGGGATGGTATCTGAAGCATCAGAATCAGCAGCAGACAGTGGCGCTGATTCCTTCCTACCACGTAGATGATAGCGGCGGAAAGTTTGCCTCATTGCAGATTATTACAAATACATTCTCGCGGCATATTCCATATGCCGCAGAGGATTTTTTCGCGGACAAACGAAGGTTTGCCATAACCCTCGGCGCAAATATCTTCTCGCGCGGCGGCATCTATCTGAATGTCCAGCGGCCGGAATTTTCTTTGACCGGCCGTATTTTTTACGGTCCGTTCCAAACCCTTGACAGAGATATTATGGGGCCCTTCCGCTGTGTGCCCGGAATGCAGTGCCGGCACGGTATTCTAAGTATGGAACACCGGCTTTTCGGATATCTGCGGCTGAATGGAAGCCTGATCAATTTTCAGGGCGGAACCGGATATATCGAAAAAGATTGGGGCTGCTCCTTTCCCAAAAGCTACCTTTGGACACAATGCAACCGATTCGGGGAAAAGGATTGCCGGATATTTGCCTCCGTCGCCGATATTCCCCTCTGCGGCGGACATTTTACCGGCTGCATCTGCGATATCTGCTACGAAGACAAGCACTACAGGATCGCAACCTATTCCGGTGCACGGGCGCGGCTGTACAATGATCAAAAAATGGAATTAAAGCAGGGAGCGTACACTTTAACTGCAGACCTGATTGATGCCAATCCCCGGCCCCTGCTGGCGCCCCGTTCCGGCGCAATGGCCAGAACCATCCATGAAAGCGCCGCCTGCACGGTCCGCTATCGATTTTACCGGGAAAATCAATGCATCTTTGATCTGGTCAGCCCCCAAGCCGCCTTTGAATATGCAGGTTGTGAGGCAAAGCAATCAGCCTGCAAATAAAAATTAAGGAGGTGATTTTTTGAACAATGCTCATAGAAAGCCCAATCGATTAATCGGCGAGACTTCTCCCTACCTGCTTCAGCATGCATATAATCCTGTAGCATGGTACCCTTGGGGAGAGGAAGCCTTTTCCGCTGCACACAGGGAGAAAAAACCTGTATTTCTATCGATTGGGTACAGCTGACTTGTTCGAAAAGCACATGTCATTGGTGCCACGTAATGGAAGAGGAATCCTTTGAGGATCCGGACGTGGCAGAATTATTGAACCGTAATTTTATCAGTATTAAAGTAGACCGGGAGGAACGGCCGGATATTGATGCCGTATATATGCAGGTCTGCCAGGCCATGACCGGACAGGGCGGCTGGCCGCTGACAATTCTGATGAGCCCGGACCAGGAACCTTTTTTTGCGGGAACGTATTTTCCCAAGCAGGGACGATATGGTTCCGCAGGCCTGATGGAACTGCTAAAGGCAGCGGCAGAGCAATGGGAAAAAGGCAATCTGCAGCAAAGCGGCAGGCAACTCAGTAAGCAGCTGCGAAGTATGCCCTACAGCGGAAAACCCTCCGCGGCAAAAGATGCGCCGGCGCCTGCATCATTTGCAGAAGCGGCATATGAACAGCTGCAGGATAGCTTTGATGAATCCTTCGGCGGTTTCGGCGGCGCTCCGAAATTTCCCACACCCCATATCCTGTTATTTTTGCTGCGGAGATCAATTTTTAAGCAGGACCCAGCAGCGCTGCGGATGGCCGAAAAAACGCTGGTACAAATGTATCGGGGCGGAATTTTTGATCATATCGGCGGCGGG
>USLW01000233.1 GCA_900555605.1 uncultured Clostridium sp.
TTCAATATCTTATATCAGGCTTTTGGTGTTTACACAAAACTTGAAACGCTCTCTAATTGACTGCAATACTTCGTCTGCATCTAATCCATGTACCTCACAAGCCTGCTCTAATGATTCCCCAATCGAGGAAGGGCATCCAACGCAGTGCATACCAGATTGCATTAAAATATAGGCAATGCCCCTGTCATACTCCAGCATTTCACCCATTGTAGTTTCTTTTGTGATTTCCACGATACTCACCTCAGTTTTTTATTTTTTACAAGGTTTTCAGTCGTATTAAGCGGCTCAGGCAGGTCGGCACCACAAAACGCCTTCCCATTTCCTTTCTGTTATTCATTGAATAGATTTTCCAAGTTCATAGGCTTGCTCAAGTTCGGGCTTTCCTGCAATATCACCTACATCGCCGTTGCCCCCGGCAAGAACATGACCAAGGTTTTCCCATTTCAGATGCTTCATAAGGTTATTATAGTAGGTCAAAACATCTTTAAAACCGTTGCCCTCAGCCGCCATCAAAAGTGCGCTTGCTCTGTTGTGTCCACGGAGAAGATTGCCATCACCTTCCTCCAGTGCAAATAAGCGGTCAACCGCCATTCTAATTTGCCCACTCATATTCCAATAATAAAGCGGTGTTGCAAGTACAATTACATCGCACTCCTTGACAGCAGGATAAATCTGCGACATATCATCCTTTTGGACGCATGGACATTTCCGGCTGCTATGACCGCCAAAACAGCCTTTGCAGCCATGAATATCCATTTTGTCAAGGAAAAACTCGGTCACTGTATTGCCAATGCTTTCTGCGCCTTCGGTAAATTTCTTTACCAATGTAGATGTGTTCCCGTTTCTTCGGGGACTTCCGTTTAATATCACAATTTTCTTCGCCATACCGTTATCCCTCTTTCTCTTAGATTTTCTCTGCCAAGGCAGCAGCCTGTTTGCAGCCATCCGTCTTTTCAATGTCGCCTGTATTCAGTACACCGGAAACCAACACCTCACCGACCATTTTCCATTTTAGAAGAGCTGCTGAACGCTCAACCGGAATACGGACACCATCCATAACGGACATATCATCTTCTTCGCAGCAGGTAATCAGGGCGCATTCCTTGCCTGCAATGTCTTTGCCACCCACAACAAAGGAAAAAATCCTGTCGATTACACACTTAATTTGCGCTGGGATGGAATACCAGTAGACAGGGGTTGTAAATACCACAGCGTCCGCTTCCAAAATCGCCGGAGCGATGGTGTTGAAATCATCGTCAAATGTGCAGGCTTTTCCGGTGGTAAAGCAGGTTTCACAAGCATGACATCCGCCTAATTTTCTCATAGCGGCATCAAAACGGGTAACGATATGTCCATTTGCTTCTGCTGCCTTGATAAAAGCCTCCGTCATTGCAAAACTGTTGCCGTTTTTGCGGGGACTTCCGGTAATTACTACAATTTTCTTGTCCATAAATATATCCTCCAATTCTCCGGGATTGACTTTTCCCGTTGATGATATTATAATTATATCAAGAATAGTGCAAATAACAAGTACGCACATTAAAGTGCGATACTTACACAAAGGTTTAATACTTACTAAAAGGAGAGTGTAAAATGAGTATCTCATGCATTCAAAATGCAAAACTTGAGGAAACCGGTTTCAGTTATACCATGTCACTGATTCAGGGTAAATATAAAATGTTCATCCTGTATGCGCTAATGGAATATGAAATTGTCCGCTTCAATGAATTGAAGAAGTATATTGGAACGATTTCATACAAAACATTAAGTGCAACATTAAAAGAATTAGAGTCGGACGGGCTAATCCACCGAGAAGAATACCCGCAAATTCCGCCAAAAGTTGAATATAGCTTAACTGAGCGTGGAAAATCTCTCATTCCAATCCTTGACCAGATGTGTGAGTGGGGAGATAAGCATCGACTGCAGAGTAAAAGCACTTCATCATAATGTTGATATGGTGAAGTGTTTTTATATCAAATGTTATTTAATCAAGCTGAAATAACAAATCGCTGACAAAATCCGGTTTTTCACTTTCTTTCGGAAAGCATGGCATGCCGAAGGAAGAAAAGCGATACAAAAGGAAATCGGCAATCTTCTAATGAAGCTTGCTGATTTTTGTCTAAGGATTACAAAAAGATTTTTTGTCAGTTTGCTGTATAGATTTGATCTCCCGAACAGAAGGAACTGGAATATGCCTTGAAGGACGCAGATTTATGAGCAAGTGCAAATAGACTAACGGGTTCGTAATTATTTGTTTTCAAATTTTTTAATTTGAGATTTGCGCTTTTTCTATTTTCAGTCCAGATAATAAAAACAAAATGCGATCTCGAAAAGCCGCATAAATACTGGACTTTATAACAAAAACACCATTGAGTCCAACCCTTGGGGGTTCGGATTTCAATGGTGTCTTCAAGTTCCAAAGAAAGCGGTAATTGAGCATATAATTCCTTTGCAGCGTTGGTGTCATACAAGCGAAAGGTTGCAGTGCGTTCTCCACAAGTGACTTTTACAACCATATCCGATAAAGTAAATCCATTCAGAGATTCGCCGGACGCCGGAGCAGTATCCTCTTTGACAATATCGCTGCTGTCTGCCCCCTGCGGCATAGATGACACGCCGGAGGTTTGCCCGGTACAGGCCGAAAGCATAAAAATCAGCAAAACGGTCAAAAGCATCGCAACATTTCGCTTCATGACAAATGCCCCCTTATTTCAGCTTGCCGTAGTCTTCATCGCTGACCGGCTCCAGCCATTCGTTGGAAGCGTCCGTTCCAGGAATTTCAAAGGCGAGATGGGAGAACCAGCTATCCGATGCCGCACCGTGCCAATGCTTAACACCCTCTGGAATCGTGATGATCGTACCCGGCGTCATTTTGACAGCGTCCTTGCCCCATTCCTGATAGTAGCCCCGGCCTGCCACGCAGACGAGGATCTGCCCGCCGCCCTGCTTGGCATGATGGATGTGCCAGCTGTTGCGGCAGCCCAGCTCAAAGGTCACATTGGAAATCGGGAATTCTTTGCCGGATACGGGCGCCAGATAGCTTTGACCGACGAAATACTTTGCATAAGCGTCATTCGGCTGCCCGATAGGAAACAGCATGGAATTTTCATGCGCTGTTTTGGCGTCTTCTGCTGTTGTTTCTTCTGCCCACACCTCTTTTGCCATGCGGAACGCCGCCCACGCTTTCGGCCATCCGGCATAGAAGGCTGCATGCGTCAAAATCTCCGAAATCTCGGTTTTGGTAATACCGTTCTTTTTTGCGCTCATCAGGTGGAATTGAAACGAGGAATCAACAAGCCCCTGTGACATTAGGGAAACTACCGTTACCAGCGAACGGTCACGCAGAGAGAGCTTATCCTTTCTTGACCATACCTCTCCAAACAATACATCGTCGTTAAGCTCTGCAAATTTCGGGGCAAATTCACCGAGGGAATCTCTGCCCGCCGTCTGTTTTACTGCCATACTAAAATCCTCCTTATTTCTTTTTGCCGCCGAATACAGGGAAAAAGCTGTATTCGCCGTAATCTTTGATTCGCTCCATATTTTTCAGCAGATTCATGTCTTCATCACGGATCACAAAATCCACCTTTGCATTTTCACGCATATGCGCAGGATTTGCCGTCTTGGGAAGCGGTGCTGTGCCAAGATGCAAGGTGTAGCGAATGCACAGCTGTGGGACGGTCACCCCATACTTTTTTGCCATCTCTCCAAGCGTTTCGTGATGCAGTATCTCGCCGTGCGCAACGGGAGAATACGCTTCTACAAGCATTCCTTTGCTCTCGGAATATTCGATCAGTTCCAAAGGCGTATTGCTGACATGAACAAGCAGCTGATTTGCCATTGGAGCAACCGTACATCCGGACAAAAGGTTATCGATATCTTTCTTTTCAAAATTGGAAACACCAATGGCACGGAGCTTTCCGGCTTTGTATGCTTCCTCTAAGGCACGCCACGCTTCACGGTTGCCGTCTGCATAATCTCCGCCACGGAAATCCGACCACGGCTGCGGGCTGTGGATCAGCATCATGTCGATGTAATCAAGCCCCATAGCATTCAGAGAACCGTCAATGGCTTTTACGGCTGCTTCATAGGATTTTACCTCAGCTGCCAGCTTGGTTGTGACGAACAATTCTGAACGAGGAACGCCGCAGGCGCGGATGCCTTTGCCTACGCCCCGTTCATTTCCGTAGGCCTGCGCCGTATCGAAATGGCGAT
>USLW01000234.1 GCA_900555605.1 uncultured Clostridium sp.
GCATTTGAGAACTTCTATTAAGATAAGAAAAAATCAACGATGATTTTATGCCAACCATTGAAATTCCAATAACTAAAACAGTCTTACGAATTTTCTCATTTTTATTTAACTTATTTATGATAAATCCTATGATATGCGTAATAATTGAGAAAAGAAACAGCCAGATTACCATTCGATAATTTGCCCATGCAAAAAAGAATAAACTTGCAAGTAAAAGAAATATTTTTGACAGGTTTTTACTATACCTTTCCAAGATTATATTACAGCCGACACAAAGGGGAAAAAATATAAATAAAAATATTATCATGGTAAAAGACATATTGTTCCTCCTCGAATTTATGGGTCTTACATATAGATATCAAATGATAAACGGATAATTTTGGAATATCTATTTCTGGTTTTTTCAATTAATATGTAAATTGCTATAACTTTTTCTACACATGTCATTTTATTTTCAACTGAATAACAAGTGATAAAAAAGATTATAAATTATAACATTAAAATGATGCATATGTCAATTTTTATCAGTATGGCTTCCGGTAGTAGCTTATGGATCTTTTTACGCAGTTCTTGTAAAATGTCATTGATACGGCAGCTGGGGATATCTTAGGCGCTGCTGTTTGCTTTATGAAAAGATGTGCTTTGCACGATGGCGCCATATGGAATGGGACCGCCTCCCGGTCCGATTTTTGATATGAATAAACCGCCGAGACCAAAAGGCATAAAAGAGGTGCCCGCATATCTGCGTACGCTGATTTCCGGCTTTTTTTCAAGACTGCTGTATGTCTTTAAACTGGTTTGGAAAACAAGACCGTGGATTCTGTTCCTGATGATGTTTATGGCGCTGTTTAACGATATCATGCCTGTGCTGAACGTGCAGATCAGGGCCAACTGCTCAATGCCCTTGCAGATGCGTACACAGGCAATACCGCATTTCGCGTAGTGGTCGGGTTTCTGCTTCTGCAGTTTGCGTATCTGCTGCTGAACAGTCTGGTGCAGAACATGAATGTCATCCTGAATCGGCTTGCCGGAGAATTGGTGGTAAACCATATCAAGCTGAAAATTATGAATAAGGCCAAGGATGTGGATTTGGCGAGCTTTGACATGCCGGGCTTTTATGAGAAACTGGAGAATGCCAACCGAGAGGCTGTCCGCACAATCCCAGCATCCGGCATAATCGGGCCGTCAGGTCCGGGTGCTTCGGTAAAATTTCAGATGGTAAAATGTCCTGCGGTTTGATATAATAATATATAGTTTTCTGTGTCTCAGCGCACCGTCATAACGCCGGGGCCAAAGGACCGGATTGCTGATGAAATATAATTGGGAGGTTCTTATGGGAAGCGGCAATATTATATGGAAAGATCGAAAACGTACATTATTCGGATTGCCCTGGAGCTTTACCCGTTATGTTCTGACGGAGGAGAAGCTGATAGTGGAGACGGGGTTTTTCAGCAGAAAGGAAGAAGAAGTAAGGCTGTACCGGATCATGGATATTACACTGCACAGATCCTTCGGACAGCGTATTTTCGGATTGGGCACCATCCACTGCTGCTCCGCGGATAAGACGACCCCGGAGTTTGACATCAAGCGAATCAAAAATTCCGTTGCCGTGAAAAACCGCCTGTCGGATCTGGTTGAAGCGGAACGCATGGAAAAGCGCGTATCCGGCAGGGAGTTTATGGATGACGAAGAGGATTTCCACTAAATCTGCATAATTTTGCGGATTCCGGACATGATAGAAGTCATCGGCAGACAGGCATAACCCCATATGCCTGTTTCTTTTCTATCAAGAGGAGATGGCATTTATTATGGACGGAAATACGGAATTATTAAATGAACTTTATCAGAACGCACAGATGGGCGTCAATACAATCGGACAGCTGATCGATATCACAGATTCAACGGAGTTTAAGCAGCATCTGCAGGCGCAGTATGCAGAATATCGTGAAATGTGCGGAGAGGCAGAGGCGCTGCTGAAGCGAAAGGGTTATGATGAAAAGGGCATCGGCACCTTTGCAAAGGTCCGGACATATCTGATGATTAACATGCAGACGTTGTCGGACAAAAGCCCTTCGCATATCGCGGAAATGCTGATGGTCGGAAGTAATATGGGCATTATCAATGCGATCAAAAATCTCAAAAAGTATGAGCATGCGGACAAGGAGAGTCTGAAGCTCCTGAAACGGCTGCTGCGGTTTGAAGAAAATAACGTTCAGCGGCTGAAGGCGTTTTTATAAACGGCGTCTTCCGGGGGGGATTCTTTTGTTTCCTGATCAGATTTTTTATGAACCGGCTGCGCGGGGCTATCCGCTGTACGAAATGCTCCGAGAAAAGTACGGCAGCCTTCCCTGGATTGAAATTGAAAGTCACAATCGGATCGATGCGCTGCGGACGCAGCCCAACGCCGCATTTCCCAAGCTGAAGCGGCATTTGGTGATCGGGGTGCGAAAAACACATCAATACGTACCAAATTATAAAGTTTCAGATTTTTTGGTGCCCTATACCTCATCCGGCTGCAGTGCTATGTGCCTGTATTGCTATCTGGTATGCAATTATAACAAATGCGCCTATATGAGATTGTTCGTGAACCGAGAGCAGATGATGGAAAAGCTGATCCGCACCGCGGAAGGCGCGGAACGGGATCTTACCTTTGAGATCGGCAGCAACAGCGACCTGATTTTAGAAAATACGATTACAGGAAATTTAGAATGGACTGTGGAGCAGTTTTCCCATGCATGCAAAGGGCGGCTGACGTTTCCTACGAAGTTCGACATGGTAGAGCCGCTGCTTTCCCTGCCGCATAAAGGAAAGCTGCTTCCGCGCATGAGCGTGAACCCGGAATCTATCATTCGCCGGGCAGAGCTCGGCACCTCCCGGCTGCAGGATCGGATCCGCGCGCTGAACCAAATGTATGCCGCCGGCTATCCGGTGGGCCTGCTGATTGCGCCGGTCATATTGGTTCCGGATGGGAAGCCGTTATACCGGCGCCTGATCGAACAGCTGGCAGATGAGCTTTCGGCAGGTGTGAAAAAAGACGCCTTTATTGAAATTATTTTCATGACCTACAGCTATGTGCATCGCGCCATTAACCGGGAGGCGTTTCCCGGGGCGCCGGCGCTGTACGATGAGACACGGATGACCTGCCGCGGCAGAGGAAAATATCATTACCGTGAATCCTTTCGCAGGGAGGGCGAGGCCTTTCTGCGGGAGGCGCTGGCAGAAAAGCTGCCGGATATGCGCGTGCTGTATGTGGTATGAGCTGCGGAGATATTTACACAAAAAGTATGACAAATGTATGTTGACAATCAGGCGGCCGGCCGATATAGTGGAAACATTTGTAGAAAACGATGAAAAAATAAATACGGGAGAGGTGTTTTCGGGGAGCAGCAGCGCTTCTCGGGACATCAGTACCGTAAAAAATTACGGGGATATACAGCTTGTCGTCCATACATTACCTTTCCTTTCCTGAAACACAAAAACGGCGTTTAAGCTGTTTCGGTTAAACGCCGTCCTGTCGGAATTATCGTTTGATTTACTGTGCGCCGTTATCGAGCAGCCAGTCAAGCGCGTACTTTTGCTTAATGCCATTGTACGACGCGGGCGGGTTGTTATCCATGACACTGTATTGCCTTCGAAATCCTGCGCGGCGAAATCTACCTCTGCGGGGCCGGATTTGCCCACAAACATACGGTATCCGCGGCGAAGGAGTTCAAGATAGATGACATTTTCCCCAATATGTCCCTGATCCTCCCCGATGCCGGTTTCGAGTAAATGTGCATGGAACAGTTCAAACAGCGTCGATTTGCCGCCCCTCCTTGCGCTGGAATTAGTGTACTACATTCCATCTGAAAAATAAACAGTTTGCATTTTGATTCCAAACAGTAAATGAAACGGGCAGCCGCGCCGAGACGGACGAGCATGATGGTCGCCGTAGATATATCGCCCATTGTCTCCATGCTCTAACCGCCTCCCGTCTTTAACATCTGCACGCCGGATAGCATCGTCATATATTTTCGACATACAGGGAAAGCGGAAGGAGCGCACCCAGCATCTCCCCCATTATGCATGTTGATTCCACTGGGCATGCGTGGTGGCATTGGGCGATCGCTGCGGTTGTAGTTGTTGCTTGTGTTGCAGCGACAGTAGTAACTTGTGGTGGAAGTTTAACAGGAGCAGCAACAGCTATCGGTATGGTTGCAAGCGGTGGGGTTGCTT
>USLW01000235.1 GCA_900555605.1 uncultured Clostridium sp.
ACCACAACCTTCCAAAATGTTTCTGAGCAAATTCCCATGTCAAAGGATTTTTCATAGATCTTTTTGTTCGAAATCCCTTCGTGTTATTAATGTATTCAGGCGGTGAAGTCAAATATTTTTTCCCAACAAAATACATTGCGCATGGGATTATCAATGTTACCAGAAACATGTATATCCAAAACAACATGCTAACCGCTCCTTTCTAAAATTGATCATCACTTGCGTTATATTATCATTTACAGTTAGAGTTCGTCAATGGCCATTGGGAAGTTGTCAATGAAGGCTACTGATATGATTGCCATATCCTGCGCGAGTATTGTAAAAATGCTGTAACGGATTTTCGAAGAGCAAGTTTCCCCCCTATTGGATCGGTTTGAAGCCTATGACTGGTCTGTACTGGGGAGCCGCTTGAAAATAAAAGAAAAGGCGATAACTTTTCTGGAAGCGTCCAAAATAGGAGGACTTCATCGTAATAAGTATAGTAGGAGACACAAAAGAGTTTTATATATCGCATTTTGATGTGTAAATGAAGCAGTCCGAAATGATCAAGTAAAGCTAGACGCTGCTATGAGCCATCATGCAAAACGGCTGGGAGAGGCGTTTACCTTCTCTCAGCCGTTCGTTTTGTTTGAAACCTCTTCTTTGCAGTGTTCCTTCTCATAGCGGATCTGCTGCAGCACCGCTCTGGCGGCGGCTGCAGCCATGCGCTGTTCCTCTTCACTAAAACTGGACAACTCTTGAAAAAGCTGTTCGGTATCCTGCGCCAGACCGCAATCATAATTAAAAATATCATTAGGGGCGATGTCCAGCAGGCGAACCATCACAAACAGGTTTTCAAAACGGGGGTTTCCCCTGCCATTCTCTATTTCCAGAATCGTTCGTGGCTGAACCCCGACCTTTTCTGCGAGATAGTCCTGTGTGATCCTCTTGCGCTTGCGGGCTACGCGAACGACCTTGCCTAAGTTAATCTTCGCTTCCTGCATTATAACTCACCTCGACATAATCTTATAATGCAGTATGACAAGTATGAATGTGTTAATTCAGCATACAAAGGTGTTCTATACTTCATTAACGGGAGGAGACTTTGTATGATGCCTTCGTAGCATACGGATTGCAGTATCTTCTCCATAAACGGCGGATGAAGTTCTACCGCAAGATGTATGCTGCGGCACTTCTAAGTGAGTTTTTACAGCATGTTGGCAGGATATTAAACGCATATTTTCCGAAGGACAAGCTAGCAGAGATATTCTTGACGGCCGTTCAGTGCGGGATGCCGCACAGAGAGGGTGTGCGTCGGCTTCTATACGATCTTGATTTCAACCATGGATCGCTGCGCTTCCGTAGTTGGGATAACTCCATATTTTCTCAAGGCACTTTCGCGGGTTATGATATCCGTGAAAGTGCCTTTTGCTTTGCCATATCAGGCAACCGACAGATTCGCTGCCGTTCTCCGCCTGCAGCGCTCATGGCAATCAAAAATCTATAACAGAAAGGAAAGTGCTATGAGTAAGTACGTTTTGAAGCTGTTGGAGAGCTATAACGAGCGTGAACGCAAGATTGCGGTGCTTCGGTATAATTTGGAGCACCCGACCACAGTCAGCCGTGCAGAACAGATTGAAGCCATGAATTTCAGACATGGCGATAGTCTTGGGCATAGTGCGGGACATATTTCCAATAAGACCCTTTACATTGCGCTCAATTACGAAGAACAGGCGGAACGCATGAATGCAGAGTCGGCACACGAAATTGCAAAGGAACTGTTTGCTTTGGAATGTGAGCAGAGACGCCTGACATACTTTATTGGTCTATTGGATAAGCGGCAGGCTGAGGTGATTCGTCTGGTGTTTGTGGACGGAATTCCCACGAAGGAAGTTGCTGCCAGCTTTGGCTTGACCTACCGCACCATCGACCGGATCAAGCGTACTGCCATCGAAAATCTTGCGGAGATGTATGCCTATTCCGATCAGTTTCGCGTCTGATTTTTTGAAAATGTCCTAAAAATGTCTAAGCCGATGTACTTGAAGTGTCATATGGCGCTATGGTATGATTAGGCTGGTAAAAAGGAGATGCCCCCGACGAACGGGGGCATCTCCTTTGCCGTTTGGCTGTCAATCAATATTATTTGAGAGAGGAGTTGTATCATGGCTCTTACGTATCAAGGAAAGCTATTTGCAGAATATCCTGATGTGGTATCCGTTAAGCAGATGTGTATCATGTTGGGCGGAATCAGCATGAAAACAGCTTACAAATTGTTGGGGAACGGTGAAATTCACCATCTGAAAATTGGTAAGTCATTTAAGATTCCGAAGATTTGCGTGATTGAGTATCTGCTTGGCTGACGGCAAAATTTTGGCGCAAGGATTTCAAAATAAAGTTTTTAGGTGCATTGGAGAAAACGGCAGCTTATGGTATAATTGATCTGCCATTGACAGATAGGTTGTACCGCTACAAAAAGGAGGAACAACATGGTAGCGGGTCATCTGCAAACAAAAAAAGGTTACTATTATATGGTGCTGAATTTGAAATCCGAAGATGGCAATCGCAAGTCCAAATGGATTTCAACAGGGATACCGGCAACCGGGAAGAAAAATGCAAAGTTGGCGGAAGAAATGTTAGCCGAAACCAGATGCACCTATAAAGATGCTGCACCATCTTGTGCAGTATCTCCCGTGATCAGCAGAGAAGATATTTCTTTTTCTGACTACATGATCAAGTGGCTGGGTATCATCAAGAACTCTGTGGAGGTAGATACATATGCGGGATATGTAAACAATATTGAAAAGCGAATTGTCCCATATTTTCGTGGACAAAGAATACTGCTCAGAGAGCTGACTGCGCTGGATGTGGAGAATTTTTACAGCTATTGTTTCAATGAACTGCACCTAAAAGGAACCACGGTTCAGCGTTTTCATGCGAATATCCATAAGGCAATGAAGTATGCTCGTAAACACGATTTAATTGCCTCGAATCCGATGGACAATGTGGAGCGGCCAAAGAGTCAAAGATATGTTGGAGCATTTTATTCTGTGTCGGAACTAGAAACGCTCTTTCAAGCAGTGAAAGGTGATCCTTGCGAGTTCCCTGTTCTAATGGCAGCTTTTTATGGCTTGCGAAGGAGTGAGATCATGGGGCTCCGGTGGAGGGCAATCGACTTTGAAAACAATCTGATTACGATTGACCATACAGTTGTTCAGTGTATGTGCGATGGCACGACCATCACAGTCGAAAAGGATCGTACAAAAAATCAGTCAAGCTGCCGCTCAATGCCATTGGTTCCGCAATACCGCGACCTTTTGTTGCGTATGAAAGTACGGCAGGAATGCTGTCGGAAGTTGTGTGGAAATTGCTATACAGAAAGCGAGTATATCTTTGTAAACGATATGGGAGAACCCTATCAGCCGAACTATGTAACACAGCATTTCAAGCTCGTCTTGAGGAAAAATCACTTGCGCAGTATTCGCTTTCACGATTTGAGACATACCTGCGCTTCGCTGCTGCTGAAAAATGGTGTACCAATGAAGGATATACAGGAGTGGCTTGGACACAGCAGCTATAACACAACCGCAAATATCTACGCACATCTGGACACATCGTCGAAAAATACTTCGGCATCGAAGATGAGCAATGTTGTTATCATTGAACCAAGCATCAGCACAAGCGTTTGAAAGAGGATTATGGAGAGAACTGCGGAGAGAACTGCAAAAAAACAGGGTGAAATGGATGCTTTTCATGGGAGAAAAGAAGAAACGCCTGATGCCTCAAATGCTGAGGGATCAAGCGTTTCGGAGGATGGTGCCGGTGGTGGGACTCGAACCCACACGGAGTCGCCCCCGGCGGATTTTGAATCCGCTACGTCTACCATTCCATCACACCGGCGATAACAAAAGCTATTATAGAGGACGCTGCGTCGATTTGCAAGATAAATTTTTCCGGTGAAAAGTGCAAAAGGGGACTACCCTTTTTATGCGGCTTGTGCTATGCTATACTCTGTATCAGTAGATTATGCCCAAAGCGGGTCAAGGGAGGGGAAAGCATGGCGAACCACGGCAGAAAATTTGCCCGCGCGCTGGCGCTTGCGGCGCTTTGCCTGCTGCTCGGCGGCTGCGCGATGAACGTCTCGACCGACAAGCTCTATGCCTTGCCGAGCCTTCCGGCGGAATACGCCTCGCTCGAAGCGGAGATCAACGCCCTGCTCTCCGACGGCGCGGAGCAC
>USLW01000236.1 GCA_900555605.1 uncultured Clostridium sp.
CCGAGACTGCCCGTATTTTCAGGATCCTTTGCCAGGATCGCACGTCCAGCCTCCGTCGTATCGCTGGGACTTGCGATAACCCGGGCGCCGAAGGTCTCCATAACCCCCTTCCGGTACGGCTTCTGCTGGAAGCTGACCTTCACCATAAAGACTTTTAAATCAATATGATAATATGCACATGCCATGGACAATGCCGTCCCCCACTGTCCCGCGCCGGTCTCTGTCGTCAGGCATTTGATTCCTTGTTCCTTTGCATAATAAACCTGTGCAATTGCGGAATTGAGCTTGTGACTGCCCGAGGTGTTGTTGCCCTCAAACTTATAGTAAATCCTGGCCGGCGTGTCCAAGGCCCTCTCCAGCTGATACGCCCGGATCAGAGGAGACGGCCTGTAAATCCGGTAAAAATCCCGGATCTCTTCCGGAATGTCGATGTACCGGTCCGTTACATTCATCTCCTGCTTACAAAGCTCGTCGCAGAAGATCGGCCGCAGATCCTCTGCGGTCAGGGGCTGATGCGTACCCGGATTCAGGTACGGGTCCGGCTTTTCCTTCATATCCGCTAAAACATTATACCATTGCTTCGGAATCTGTTCTTCCGTTAAATAAACCTTTTTGGGTACCTTTTTCATGTTCATTACCTCCGTTTTTGATATTCTGTTTGTATCCGTCCGCAGGCGGACATGGCCGCCCGTGATTTTTTGCATAAAAAAAACTCCTGTCCCTCTGAAAGGACAAGAGCCTGTATCTCCTGCGGTACCACCTTACTTGATCCTAAAACAGTTCTGCACTGTTCTCAGATCCCCTCACCTTCATATACAATATCTCCGGCAGGATAGAATTACATTTCCTGCTGCCGCTGCAAAATATATGCTCCCCTGATAATGGGTGGAGTCCCCATCAGCCACTACTAAAACCCGAATAATTCCGGAATTCGTTCGCTCTGCCCTCTTGAGTCCATTCACTTAATCCTTAACCGTGACAATCGCACCGCCTGTCACTCTCTGCAGATCAGAATCTTAAGCTACTCTTCTCAATCCACGGTTTTCAATATTTAATTATTAATTATAATACACGCCCCGGTAAATTTCCGCAACCTGCAAATGTGTGAATTTTTTGTGAACTCCAGAGGCTGCTTCCACAGACAGACCGCAAAATCTGTCCCGGCCGCCCGGCTATGCCCCAGTCCTCCCGTCTACAGCCGCAGGGCAGAAACCTTGATCTTTTTGATGATGAGCTCCCGGCTGACTGTCAGAATCAGGCGGTTCAGCTGGTAATCACACAAAACATCGCTGCTGATATAGAATTCACCCTCGTCGAGAAAGATCTCAACACTGTTTTTATCGATAATCATGCGCAGCTTCATCTGTCTTTGCAGAATACTCATGGGAGAAGTGCACCCATTGCATCGAATCTGATTTTTGCCCATATCGCAGAAAACCTCAAAGCCCAGCAGCTGAATCGCCAGCGTCGCATCGCCGCTGTACCGTGCCTCGATATACAGATCTAAAGCAGACTGAATTTTGCCGGTATCCTCAGCGATCTTCAGTACGCAGCTGCGTTCGGGCATCAGATGGAGATTGGCATACTCCTGCATGGTGCGGTAAAGCTGCCTGATCTCCTCAGCCGGCTGAATGCAAAGGTACAGTTCATTCTCCAGTCTCATCAGATGCGCTTGCGTCGGAATACTCATCTGGCCGGAAAAAGGCGCCGAAGGCATGGATGTCCGCAGCCAGGAAAAACGCAGAATTCGGCGGTTTGCGCAGCCGGAAAAGGTTTGTGCAGCATAACTGCTCCTGCCGTAATGCAGCAATTTAACCGGCTGTGAGGAGCAAAATTTTCCATCTGTAAATTCTCCGATAAAATAATAATCTCCGGCGCCGCAGAATACCCAGTAATCCCGGTCCGGCTCCTCTTCTAATATAATTGGATAAAAATCCGGACATTCCGAGCTGCCGGGCAGGTTAAAGGACTGAAAGGATCTCCAATCGATCAGATTCTCCGAGGACAGCAGGCAATAGCGGCTGTTTTCCATATAAATTGCCATGACATACGCCTTCAGCGGCGGACAATATACCACCTTGGGATCGCGGTTGAATTTTACGATATTCGGCACTACAGGATTGTTTTCATATTTTTGAAAGGTGCAGCCTCCGTCTGTGGAATATGCCATACAGATCGTAAACGGCGCGTGGCTTGAGATCTGAGAGGTTCCGCCGGCCGCCGTATAAAACAGCACAATGGTACTGTGACCTGATTTTTCAAGCTTCAGCAGGTTATGCCTGTCCACAACGGCGCTGCCGGAAAAAATCGTACCGTTTTTATCCGGGAACAGGGCATCATCCATGTGGGTCCAATGGAACAGATCAAGGCTTACGGCATGTCCCCAGTGCATATTCTCACTATCCAATCCCGTAGGATTATGCTGATAAAATAAATGATATACCCCGTCGGCAAATACCAGTCCGTTGGGATCGTTCATCCATCCGTATCTGGGCGTAAAATGGATATACGGCCGATAACGCTCCTCCCACGCCTGCGTCTCGGGCAGTGCGTCGATCTGCTGAAGATAGAAGGATCCTTCGCCGAGCTGTTCGGCCGTAATTCCTTCCGTAATTTCATAAACGCTCTGGGTTGTCCGCCAGATTACCTTCAGATCCATTCCGAGAAATTCCGTCATGTCCACATATGCATAGTGTTCCGGCGTAAAAAAATCGAGCTTAATATTGATGTCGTACACCAGTTCCGCGCCGTTATAAAACTCCACCTTTTTCAGCGCCATATGATTATTGTACGGGATTACCAGATATTTATGCCCTATCAGCATTGCGGCACCTGCCTTAAAAAGTAATTTACAAAAGGACCATTTTCGTATATTATTGATCCAGTAATAGAAATGTAATCATAGTTACTATAGTAGATCAAATTTCAACTGTTTTTCAAGTGAAAAAGAAAGGATAACACAGGAGAATTCACGACATGATTCGAATCGAAGAGGCCGTTTATAATCATTATGAAAAAGCAACGCAGCTATCATATTCATTTAACTTCGAAGACATTACATTTTACCAGCTGCAGGGAGAAATGGCATTTAAAACTTATTTTCTGAACCGTTATCTGCTTTTGTATACAGAGCAGGGCGTTCTGGATGTTTCCATTGATGAAAAAAAAATAAGACTCAGCAGCAAGGACCTGCTGCTGGTGCCGCCCTATCATGTGCTGAAGCAGGCCGCCGAAAATGCGGATACTGAAACGAGGCTGTACTCCGCGGAGTTTTCATGCAGTCAATTTAAATTCTTTGAGATCGGTCATCATGTTCATATCAGCAATGCTGCCGGCATAGAGCCGCTTTTATCGGAATTATACAATACCTTTATGCTGCAGGAGGGACATTACTACCAGGATGCACAGCTGCTTTTGATTATCCGTCTGATAAAAAAGCTGGCCTTTGGATACGGGGAGCAGCAGCAGCTGGCAGAAAGGATCCGGACTTATATTCTGCAGCATCTTATGCAGCCGCTGAATATCCCGGACATCAGCGAGGCGCTCAATTATAATAAGGACTATTTATGCCGGATCTTTAAAAAGGAATACGGCGTGTCCATTAAGGAATACCTGAATAAAGAAAAAATTGAGCTTTCAAAGCGGCTTCTGCAGACCTCTGAGCTTTCTATCACCGCTATTGCAAAAATGCTCGGCTGGGATGAAATGAATCTATTCGTAAAGTTTTTCAAATATCATGAGGGCACTACGCCTTCACAGTACCGCCAGAATACGATCCGATGATGAACAAATCCTTATCCGCTGCTCCGGCCTATATGCAGGAGCTGTTTGCCTTCGGCAGGCACTATACACATATCATCTGGGATTTTAACGGCACACTGCTGGATGATACCCGAACAGGGATTCAGAGCATCAATACGCTGCTGTCCAGACGGGGGATGGAACCCATCGGCAGTATCGCCCAATACCATGCCCTATTTTGTTTTCCCATCGTTTCCTATTATAAAAAGGTCGGATTTGATTTCAGCAAGGATCCCTTTGACGTACTCGCACGGGAATGGGTGGCAGAGTACGAGAAAAATGTGCCGCAGGCCCCCCTACGTCCAGGTACTGTCCCTGTACTGCAGGCCTTTCAGGAAAGCGGCATAGAGCAGATCGTGCTGTCCGCCTCAGAACGCGGCATGCTGGACAGGCA
>USLW01000237.1 GCA_900555605.1 uncultured Clostridium sp.
AGCCGGCCTGCCGGCGCAGCCTCGGCATCATGGAGGTCGGCAGTAATTCCTTTCACAACAGGATAGCCGTTTTTGGCCGAATCATCTATCAATTCCACGGCTTCGATTGTCACGCCGGCGCGTACTGCAACGCATAAATAAAACAGCGGATCCACTACATCTTCATCAATCGTAAAGACGCCGCCTAAATGAAGGCTGGCCTCCAGTGCAGCACGGGCCCGGGAATTGCTCACAAAGGGCTCCTGGCTGCGTCCTTTGCCGAATTCGGGAGACTTCGAATTCCACAGCTTTGACCACCAGGATGTGATTCCCTGAATATACGGAATCACATCCGTCCCTCCGTCTGCATAGCAGATTCTAAGCGTACCGATACGATCTCCTACAAATAGATTGTTTTTCCGATCGGCACCCTCTTCCCACCAGCCGCCGGTTCCGATGTCCTTTGCGCTATAATTTCCTAAAATATATAATTGCGCGGCACGGAATCCGCACGGAATCCGCACGGAAGAATTCTCATATGCCGGCTCCTCCTCCCATTGATAAAACGGTATCCCGCTGCGCAGCACTTCCCTGCCCGCGGTCTCGTTAAACTGCAAACCGTATAAGCCCATTATGAATTCTCCTTTTTCTTCTTTTTATATTTATGAAACAGCACGGCCTTGCGGCGACTGCAGCCACCGCAGCCGCCAGCCTTATCGCCGGCCAGCCTGTCGTTGATGGCCGCTTTTAAATGCTCCGCACACTGACGCCAGGTATCGGCTTCCGCCGTTTCTTCTGCTTCTCATTACAATTGCGGCAGCAGCAAGCAAAACAGCGCAGACCACGATATAAGGGAGGACTGTGCCGGCATCGCCGGTAGCCACAGGCGGCTCCGTTTCGCCGGGCGTTGTGGTGGGGACAGGTTCTTCTTCCGCTTTCTCGCCGTAGATGTCCATATTATAAAGCTTCAGATAATCAAGGTACACCTTCTGTTCCGTCGCCCCCGTGTCCTTCGCATAGAATTCCAGCTCATGATCTCCTGCTTTCAGTTCTGTTTTGATCAGATTGCGGCTGAACTGCTTCCATCCGCCTTCTCTTGTACAGTTGAATACGTCGCCCACAGGCGTACCGTCTAATTTCACGCAGAAGCTGCCTAAATCATGATCTGCCACCGCGCTTACCTCCAGCACATAGATGCCGCTCTGCGCAACATCAAATTTCAGCTTTACGGAATTCGATTCCGAAATATTAAATGTAGCTACCGTCCAGCCGTCCCCGCTGTTTGTTAAATTATCGATCCATGCCGCACCGCCGAGGTCAATATTGGCATTGCCGTCCGCTTCTGCTTCATAAATTACGGTTTTCGGTTCCTGATAATCGCCCGTCTTTACCAGCTTCAAATAGTCCAGATAGGTCAGGAAATATTCGGAATCCGGATTTTTGCCCAGCGTCTGAATGGTCACGGTATGCGTACCGGCAGACAGCGCGATTTTTCCCAGAGTTTCTTCTTTCTGCTCCCAGCTCGTCCCCGCAGGCTTATAGGTATCGAAGGGCATTCCCATTGCAGTTTCATCAATGGTAATTTGTAGAATCGGCGTATTTTTGTCCGCGACATAGCTCAGCGCAGCCTCATAAATGCCTGCTTCCTCTAAGGTAAACTGATAAGTGATCTCGTTATACGGTCTGTGGAACATACAGGATCTGACCTTTACGCCGGCGATATTATCATTGATATCTCCCGAACCGTTATTGTCGAGATCCGACTTCACCATCGTCAGATCTTCAAATTCAAACCGTATTTCTGTCTCCGCGGCAGCGGCAATTCCCGGCGCGGTCAGAAGCGAAGCGCAGAGCAAGCTGCAGATAAGCGCTGATACAGCAAACGTGAACAAGCCTTTTTTTGTCATAATCATACACGCATCCTTTCAAAATGATTTCAAAAATAAATGTACCTGCTGCCATATGAAAGTCATATTTATTTTTATGGTTTTATCATAGCAAACCGGGCTGCAGGGCGCTATGATAGAAGCTTGCACAAATTTGACTTATTGTGATATGTCTGTTATACTTTTTATATTCTTTCAGCAAATTCCGGTGATACGGAGGACGCCATGCTCTACAGCAACGATTACTATGAAAATTACGATGAAAATCAGGATCTTGCGGATTATCTGCGGCCGCTGCGGCCCTGTGAGCTTTACAATAAACAGTTCTATGAGTTTCGGCCGAATATCAAAGTTCCGGAGGATATCGACCGTTATCTGGCCTCTTTTGACCCGGACCCTGTCCGGGACCAGACGTTTCAGTACTGGAAGACGCTGTACCCCATTCCCTTCACCATCCTGGAAACTCCTCTTGACTTTCCGACCGCAGATGAAAAGGTTTCGGTCAGCATCCACACCAGATACAGCCCGGATCTGGCACATTCCCACACGTTCTTTGAAATGGTGTATATTTTAGAGGGCGCATGCGACAATATTGTGGCCAATAAAACGATTCATATGAAGACCGGAGATATCTGCATCCTGACTCCAGGCGTGGTGCACAGAATGTCTGTTTTTAATGAAAGCCTTGTGATTAACTTTCTGATCCGCACTTCTGTTTTCAACGAAACCTTTGTCAATGCCGTGCCGAAGGAAAATATCCTTTCCGTCTATTTTATGCACATTCAGCATGCAGGAAACCTCTGTCAGTATATTCTGTTTCATACCCAAGGGGATCATGTACTGAAAAGTACGCTGGAATTGATTATCCGGGAGCATTTTAAAAACGACGCCTACAGCAATACGGTGAAAAATGATCTGCTGCATACGGCCTTTTGTTTTTTGCTGCGCAACCACAGCAATCACGCGGAAATACCGGACGCTATTTTTTCAGAATCTCCGCTGGTTCTGCAGATCCTCAATTATATCTATGACCATTTTCTGACCATCACCCGCAGTGAATTAGCCGCGCATTTTCATTTTTCCGAGGCCCATATCAGCCGGCTGATCCGTCTGCACACCGGACTTTCCCTGTCTGACATTTTACGGGATATCAAAATCGCAAAAGCATGCTCTCTGTTGAAAAACAGCTCCCTCAACGTCACGCAGATCAGTGAGATCGTCGGTTACGACTGCGTGGAGCATTTTAACCGTACATTCAAAAAATGTAAAATGATGTCCCCCACCGAATACAGAAAAAACCAGATTTTCAGTTGAAATCACAATAAGTCAAGTTTATGCAAGAATGTGCTATGTTCATCCCCCCTCTGGTTTGCTATGCTTAAATTGCCATATTTGAAAGTCAGGAGAGGTGTTTCTGATGTACTTGACATGCGGAATCATTTTATTGGTTGTAATTGCAGCCGCTGCTACCGCGCTCATTTTTCAGAAAAAATTAGGGCGCAGCACAATGGTCATTCTCTGCGTCTGCGCAGTCGTCACGGTTGCGGCAATTGCTGTATTGGCAGTATCCATCATAGGCGCTCAAAAGGACCAGGACGACCATACGCTAAGCGGATCAAAATCGCCCGTACCGACAGCTACGACGGACACCGCGCAGCCAAACACAGAGGAGAATAGAAAAATGGATATGATTATGTGGTATGACATTGATACCAGCCCGTCTACGAATGACAGGCCGGATCGCGGCTGGTGGTATCTCAACCCCCAGCATCCGAATACCGTGCAGACAGATGGTAATTTCCGGACAACGACCCCGCTGCTGGGCCTGTATGACCAAAAACGCAGCACAACGGCACGCCAGCATTTATACTGGATTGCCGCCCTGGGCTGCAATGCCCTGACAGCCGACTGGACCAATTACACCAGTTATCGGTTTGCGGCCGAAAGCGGCTGGAGAAAATACACCTCCGGCGTATACAACAACACCGAGGTACTGCTCCGGACAGCAGCTGAAACAACGGATTTCGCCGCGCCCGCAACGTATATAACAGTCCGCCTGCAGGGCACGAACTATGACGGTCTGAAGCAGGTGCTCGACGACGTCTACACGCTGTATCAGGCGTATCCTTCCGCCTACTATAAATTTGCGGACGGAACCGCCCAGGCGGATAAGCCCTTTGTTGTAATCTTTGCCGACAAATCGGTACTGACAGAATTAGGAAAGGGCGTGCCGTTTACGGACGACCGCTTCAATATCCGCTGGAGCAACGGATATCTGTCCGATATGACGCAGCAGGATCAGAACGGCAGCAAATATCTGGCGGAGGATC
>USLW01000238.1 GCA_900555605.1 uncultured Clostridium sp.
CGGTCTTGTGTTTGGCGGAATATATTTGCGTAAGAAAAAAGCGTAAAGGTATGGACTGAATGCTTTGAATGGTGAACAACCAGATACCGGTATATGGGAAGTTTTGTAGTGGTGAATACAAGCTATTCCGGTAATACCCTTACTCCTGTTTGAAATTGAATTTTAATTAAACACAGGATAAATATAAAAATTTATTTTGGTAAAGGAGTGTCTATATAATGAAAAGAATTATGGTAATATTATGCTTGCTCTTGACTATAATTGCAGTCATGCCACTAACGATTCATGCGGAGGAAACTATGAAAAAAGAAGAGTTGATCAGCAAAATTACGGAAAATTCTGCTGGAATGAATGAATACAGTTCGAAGTATGTAAGCAAGGAAATATTAAATATTCTTGATACTGAGGGCTCTAATAATGTTGTAAAAATATATAACATACCTATAGTGTATGCTTTTAGTGAATATGGCAGCATCGATGAGATCATGAAAAGTAAGCATGTCCTTCAGACATTATATGCGATTGTATCGAACAAAAATGTTTTATCAGTTCAATCAATTACAGATGATATGAAATCTGTAAAGATGAATGACGAACAATACATCTGTGACGCAGAGACGCTATCTGCATTTTTAAATCAAAAAGGTCTCGATAAAATATCGTCAGATATTACGGTCAAAAATGTTTATTATCTTTGGGGTGAATCCAACCACCAAGGTACGGCACTGTACTATGAAACGAATAAAGGTGATTATGTTTATTATAAGTATTACTTGACTGGCGGAAAAGAGTATTTGTTTCCTGCGGCGGATTTTTTCGAATTGATGAAAGCCGTATACGGTAAAATGGACGCTGATACCCCCCCGGGAGGAATCAATATCGGTGGTGTTTGGGATTTATCACCATACGATATTAACGCAAATACTTTTAACCGAAATGCAAAAATTCCGATTGGCAACGACAATGCTGTTACAGCGTCGGACAATACAAACAAGTATTTGCTATGGGGCGGCATTTCGCTCTGCATTGTTCTGCTGGCAGTCGGTCTTGTGTTTGGCGGAATATATTTGCGTAAGAAAAAAGCGTAAAGGTATGGATTCGAGGGACTGTTGCTCTTCATGCAGGAGTCCCTCATAATGCACAAAATGTGAATATGATGCCGATTGCATGACCACGACGAACGCATGAAATAATAAATTATGAACATTTCATCTTTTTGGTATAATCAAAGGAAAAAGGATGGATTGTTATGAAAACTCTTTTGGAGTATGTAAGTACAGTGACGGATATCTGGCAGGAGAAGAAGGTACTGCATAAGATGATAGATATTATTATGCTTGTCTTTTTCGCAACGCGCGCAGATGCAGATGACTGGGTGGAAATGGAGGTGTTCGGAAGAGAACACGAGAAGTTTCTAAGGAATTATCTGGAACTTCCCAATGGGATTCCCTCCCATGATACGATCCAAAGAGTGTTCGCCATGGCCTGAAAAAGAAGCGGTATGCAATCGGTACAAATCCCGAAAAACATTTGGCGCGAATTATGAACGCGAATTATGAATTTGTAGTTTTTTTATTTGATGTATGAATTTTGGCTGCGAAACACATTCATGCGTAAGCCTTGGCCGTGCAATGGCGCCATGCTTTACAAATAAAAAATTCTATAGTAAAATTCTAATTTGAAGTTCTTTACATTGAGATTGCTTCGGGAGGCGCTGCTGTTTGGATCAAGAGGACCGTATTTGTTTATTAACAGATAAAATGACGCAGATTATCGGATTGATGTCCAAGCATCTGCCGGATGATATTTACGATTGTCTGATTCGTATGCGTAAGGAAGAAGACAGCCAGCCTGCCGGGGCGATTTACGATTGTATGTTGGAAAATATGGAGCGCGCTTCCTCATCGGGCAGACCGGTCTGTCAGGATACGGGAATTCTTCAGTTTCATATCCGGGCAGGCGCCCGGTTCCCGCTGCTGGCGGAATTGCCCGGAATTCTGAATGAAGCGGTGCGGCGTGCCACGATCGAAGTGCCGCTCCGCCCCAATGTGGTGGAAACCTTTACCGGAAAGAATACCGGTACCAATATCGGAACCGGCGCGCCATGCATAGAGTGGACAAGCATTTCCGATTCAGATGATCTGACAATTGAACTCTATATGGCAGGCGGCGGCTGCCGGGACGATCTATGGTTTTAATGCCCGCGGCGGGATTTGAAGGAATCAGACAGTATGTGATAGACACGGTTTTGGACCGCGGCATTAATGCATGTCCGCCTTTGCTGGTTGGGGTCGGGATCGGTACCTGTGCGGATCGCGCTGCCGTACTGTCTAAGCGTGCGCTGCTGCGTCCCGTAGGAAGCCGGAATGAAAACAGCGACGCTGCTGCCTTTGAAATGGAATTGATCCGGCTGCTGGATGCCCTTCGCATCGGCCCCCAGGGGTTGACAGGAAGGCGCACGGTACTGGATGTGCATGTGGAGTGGGAAGCACATCATCCTGCGACGCTGGCCGTTGGCGTTTCGGTGGGCTGCTGGGCAACCCGCAGAGCCTGTGTGCATGTGGACAAGGAGCTGCACTGCCGGCTGCTGTCTCATTTGCGCTGCCGGGAGCAGGAACAAAAGAAAGCTTGTACATGTGCAAGCGAGTGAAATCCCACGGAAAAAGAGAGGATGCTGGATATGATCGTGGAACGGGACGGGAAAAAAATCCTTTTGACGCCGATTGCGGATGACGATATTGCAGATCTGCGGATCGGCGACATTATCTATCTTACGGGCGGTGCGGCAACCTGCCGGGATGACGGGCATAAGCGCCTGACCGTAAAGGGCATTCGGCCGCAATATGCTTTAAAAGGAAAAGCGGTGCTGCATGCCGGCCCGATTGTGAAAAAAAATGAGGACGGGACGTGGCAGATGGTTTCCGTGGGGCCCACCACCAGTATGCGGATGGAGCAGTATGAAAAAGCATTTATCTCTGAAACCGGCGTAAAGGTGATTATCGGCAAAGGCGGAATGGGCGCGGATACGGCGGCCGCCTGCGCGACATATAAAGCCATTCACTGTGTATATCCCGGGGGCTGTGCCGTGGTTGCGGCGGATCAGGTGGAACGGATTGCAGGGGTGGAATGGGAGGACTTCGGTATGCCGGAGGCGTTCTGGATTCTTCAGGTGCGGGAATTCGGACCGCTGATCGTATCCATTGATACGCAGGGAAACAATCTTTTTGAAAATCATAAGAAACAGTTCCGTGAAAATGCGCGGCTGGCATGCCGGGATCAGGGAGGCGTGCAGGATGGATGAGGAACGGATCGCCAATATCCAATGGTTTCCCGGCCATATGGCCAGAGCCCGGCGGGTGCTTTCCGAGAATATGCGCCTTGTAGATGTAGTGGTGGAGCTGGTGGATGCGCGTATTCCCTACAGCAGCAGAAATCCGGAAATAGACAGGATCCTCAGTCAGAAGCCGCGGGTGATGGTGGCAAATAAAAAGGATTTAGCCGACAGCGCGGTGAGCGGATATTGGAAAGGCTATTATAAAAATTCGGGAATTCCGGTTCTTTTTACAGACTGTCAGAGGGGCAGCGGCGTAAAAGAGGTTACGGCGCTGCTGAAAACCGTTATGGCGGAGAAGACAAAGCGATATGAAGAAAAAGGCCGTAAAACGCCGGTGATCCGGACAATGGCGGTGGGCATTCCGAATGTCGGAAAATCTTCTTTTATCAACCGGGTCGCCGGAAAGGCTGCCGCTGTAACCGGGGATAAGCCGGGTGTTACAAGGAACAAGCAATGGCTGCGGATGAAGGATGATATTTATCTGCTGGATACACCGGGACTTTTGTGGCCGAAGTTTGAAGACCAGCGCTGCGCATATAAATTGGCATGCACCGGCGCAATTAAAGACGATGTGCTGGATGTAACGGATATTGCCTGCTTTTTGCTGGTATTTTTGCTGGATTATTATCCGGAGGCGCTGGCGGGGCGCTACCGGATTGCCTGTACAGAATATGAACGCGGTGCGCAGGAGTGTGAGGACGACAGCACGTTTCTGCTGCGGAAGGCCGAGACAGGGGCGGCGCTGCTGACTGCGTGCGGCAGGCAGCGCGGCTGTTTCATGAAGGGCGGCGCCGTGGATCTTTATCGCGCCGCAGGCATTGTCCTTGACGATTTT
>USLW01000239.1 GCA_900555605.1 uncultured Clostridium sp.
TATCAGAAGCAGGTGGTCAAGAATGCTGCGGCACTGGCAGAGGGCCTGATGAAACGCGGCATGCAGATTGTCAGCGGCGGAACGGATAATCATCTTATGCTTGTGGATCTGCGCAATATGAAGCTGACCGGAAAAGCGGCGCAGCACATGCTGGATGAAGTATCCATTACTTGCAATAAAAACGGGATTCCCTTTGATCCGGAAAGCCCGTTTATTACCAGCGGCATCCGCCTCGGAACGCCTGCGGTGACGACAAGAGGCATGGACGAAGCATGTATGGATGAAATTGCGGACATGATATACATGACGCTGTCAGACTTTGAGAAAAATAAAGCTTTGGTATCCGACAGGGCGGCTGCGCTTTTAAAACGGTTTCCGTTATATCAGTAAACGCGTACAGCTGCCGCAGGCCTGTGTGCGGAAGTGGTGAATTTTGTGAGCAACAGCAGAGAACCTTTGGCATATAGAATGTGTCCCAGGTCTATAGATGAATTTTACGGACAAACACATATCCTGGCGCCCGGAAAGCTTTTGTACCGGATGATCGAAGCGGACAGGCTTTCCTCTGTTATATTTTATGGTCCTCCGGGAACAGGAAAGACCTCTCTGGCACGTTTGATCGCGGCTTCTACAAAATCGAAATTTGTAAAATTGAATGCGGTTTCTTCCGGAATCGGAGATATCAAACAGGTCGTTGCGGATACGCAGAACCTGCTGCTGAACCCTTCCGGAAGAGCGGTTCTTTTTATTGACGAAATTCATCGCTTTAACAAAGCCCAGCAGGATGCGCTGCTGCCGCATGTGGAAGACGGCACGATCATTTTGATCGGCGCAACCACTGAAAATCCTTTTTTTGAGGTGAATAAAGCGATTATTTCCCGGTCCACGGTATTTCAGCTGTATCCGCTGACAAACGAAGAAATCAAAGAGATTATTCTGCACGCATTGTCGGATACGGAACGCGGCTTCGGCGGGATGGGCATCCGTATTGCACCGGAGGCACTGGAATTCCTTGCAGAAGCAAGCGGCGGAGATGCGCGGACTGCACTCAATGCTTTGGAGCTTGCGGTGCTTGGCGAGACAGATCCCAATCAGGGCTTTGAAATTACGCTTGATACGGTAACGGACTGCGTACAAAAGAAAGCGCTGCGGTTTGATAAGTCAGGAGAAGCGCATTACGATAATATCAGTGCGTTTATCAAATCTATGCGCGGGAGTGATCCGGATGCAGCTGTTTTTTACTTGGCAAGGGCGCTGTATGCGGGGGAAGATATCAATTTTTTAGCGCGCAGAATTGTGATTTGCGCTTCTGAAGACGTTGGCACGGCCAACCCCACGGCGCTACTGGTGGCGCAGGCTGCTGCGGAGGCGGTCCGGATGATTGGTATGCCGGAAGCGCGGATTCTTCTTTCTCATGCGGCCGTGACCGTGGCTGCAAGTCCGAAATCAAATGCCTGCTATAATGCAATCAATGAAGCGCTGTCTGACGTTGAACACAAAAATACCGGGGAAGTTCCCTTCTATCTGCGCAATGCGGTAACAGAGGGGATGAAGCAGCTGAATTATGGGAATGGCTATAAATATGCCCATGAGTATCCGGGACATGTGGCGGCACTGGAATTTCTGCCGGAAGCTATGCGCGGGACAGTCTATTATCGTCCCTGCGGAAACGGCGCGGAGAAAAAAATTATGGATTATCTGAAATGGGCAGAGGAAATGAAACAATCCCAGCAGGAATAGCCGGCGCAGATTGTTTATCTTGCTTTTTTCTGTTATAATATGGAAGGACTCCGCAATCGGCCGGTACTTGCATGAAGGCTGCAGCGGAGCCGTTATGGATGGAGATGAATGAATCATGGAGAAATTGCTTTATTTAGATCATTCGGCGACTACGCCGGTCAAACAAGAGGTATTGGAAACCATGCTGCCGTATTTATCCGAAGCATTTGGAAACCCGTCCAGTATTTACAGGATCGGGCGCGAGGCGCGTCTTGCGGTTGAAAAGGCCAGAGAAAAGATTGCCGCGGCTATCGGTGCGGAAGCGGGAGAAGTTTATTTCACCGGTTCCGGAACGGAAGCAGATAACTGGGCGCTTCGGGGCGTCGCACGCCTGCTTGAAAAAAAAGGCCGTCACATCATTACTTCCGCGATTGAACATCCGGCTGTACTGGAAACCTGCAGGGATCTGCAGCAGCAGGGGGGTGAAATTACCTATCTGCCTGTAGACAGCGATGGTTTGGTTTCAGCTACTGATCTGGAAGCGGCAATCCGTCCGGATACGGTACTGGTCAGCATTATGGCGGCAAATAATGAAATCGGAACCGTCGAGCCTTTTGCCGAGCTTGCGGAGGTCTGCAGAAAGAAAGGTGTATTTTTTCATACGGATGCGGTACAAGCCATCGGACAGATCCCCATTGATGTCAAAAAAATGGGGATTGACTTGTTATCCATGTCCGGCCATAAATTTTACGGTCCTAAAGGGGTCGGCGCATTATATGTCCGCAAGGGAATCGCAATAAAACCCTTTATTACCGGGGGACATCAGGAAAAGGGCCGCCGTGCCGCAACAGAAAATGTGGCGGGTATCGTAGGGATGGGGACTGCCATTGAATTGGCGATAAAGGATTTAACAAAAAATACCGAACACCTGCGTATGCTGCGTGATACGGCAATTTCGCGTATTGAAGCGGAAATTCCGTATGTACGACTAAACGGTCACAGAACCTGCCGGCTGCCGGGACATGTAAACTTCTCTTTTCAGTTTATTGAAGGGGAATCCCTTCTGCTGATGCTGGATATCAACGGAATCGCAGGATCCAGCGGATCTGCCTGTACATCCGGATCCTTGGACCCGTCTCATGTACTGCTTGCCATCGGACTTCCCCATGAAATTGCACACGGGTCGCTCCGGCTGACTTTTGGTGCGGAGAATACCATGGAGGATGTGGATTATCTGGTGGAAAAATTAAAAACAATCGTACAGCGGCTGCGGGATATGTCGCCGCTGTATCACAAATAAAAAGAAAGGCGAATGCATATGCTGTACAGTGAAAAAGTAATGGATCATTTTTCTAATCCGCGGAATGTAGGGGAAATCGAAGATGCAGACGGGGTCGGAGAAGTCGGAAACGCCAAATGCGGCGATATTATGAAAATCTATTTAAAGATTGTAGATGATGTCATTGTTGATGTGAAATTTAAAACCTTTGGATGCGGCGCCGCAGTGGCAACCAGCAGTATGGCCACTGAGATGATCTTGGGAAAGCACATTGACGAGGCACTGCAGCTGACCAATCAGGCAGTTGCGGAAGCCTTGGATGGGCTGCCTCCCGTTAAAATGCACTGCAGTGTACTGGCTGAAGAGGCTGTGAAGGCGGCAATTGCAGATTATAAGAAAAAGCAGGGCCTGTTTGTGGATGAGGCTTTGTTTCAGACCTGTGACGGCTGCTGCAGTGCCTGCGGCAGTCAGGATGAGACGGAATAAGGATTGACGGAGGAGTTTGCAATATGAGCAATGTATATGATCAGCTAGTAGCACGGGGCATTATTGCCCAATGTACGGACCCGGAACGCGTGCGGGAGTTACTGGAAAATGAAAAAGTGACCTTTTATATCGGCTTTGATCCCACGGCAGACAGTCTGCATATCGGGCATTTTGTACAGGTCATGGTGATGGCGCATATGCAGCGGGCGGGGCATCGTCCGATTGCGCTGGTGGGCGGCGGGACCGGGAAAGTGGGAGACCCCTCCGGCAAGACGGATATGAGAAAGATGCTCACAAAGGAAGATATTGAGCATAATATCGCCTGCTTCAAAAAGCAGATGAGCCGTTTTATAGATTTCTCGGACGGCAAGGCACTGCTTGTAAACAATGCAGACTGGCTGCTGAGCCTTAATTATGTAGACGTACTGCGTGAGGTGGGCGCTTGCTTTTCTGTAAACAAGATGCTGAGTGCTGAGTGCTACAAGCAGAGAATGGAAAGAGGTCTTTCGTTCCTCGAATTCAACTATATGATAATGCAGAGCTACGACTTCTACAAGCTGTACAAGGATTACGGCTGTAATATGCAGTTCGGCGGTGACGATCAGTGGAGCAATATGCTCGGCG
>USLW01000240.1 GCA_900555605.1 uncultured Clostridium sp.
CGGTTCCCCCGCTCTTTTCAGTTCCGGTCATCAGGCCTTCCGATAAATTGGCTCCTGCCATCAATGCCGCACCGATCAGCGCAGGTATGATAAATTGTTTATACCGTCCAAGCAATTTGAATGCCTTCAGATTCAATTTCATCTCAACCATCCCTTCCGAAAAGCAAGCTCCGTGTTTGCAGATGCTATAAAATAAACTCAATTTGATCCGCCGTGATATTCAGCAGCCGGCATATGGCTTCCGAGGCTTCTGCCAGCAGCTGCTTCTGCGTTTCTGTAAGCGTACCGCTGGTATGACCGTCCTCCTCCGTATCAGAAGCGTTTCCGATTGAAATACCGCCGGAGGATATGATGATTTTGTCCACTGTGTCCACCGGTTTGATTAGCCTGTCGTCTTCCGCCTGCTCTTGCTTTTGGCCGAAAGCAACGCTGCAGTATACGCGCTGAACGATGGCAAATGTATCCGAAGCAGAATCCCGCTCCACTACTACGGAAGCTGAAGCACAAAGCAAACCGGGAATTTCATTCACCGTTCTCTGTGTTTCTTCTTCCAATCTTAAGATGTAACGATCCATGACCTGCGCTTCATATGAGCCGTCAGCATCAATGGATTCTTCCAGCTCTGCTCGTGCGAGGTTGATCTCCATTTTAAAATCAGACAGCTTCAGAATCCCTTTTGCAATGATATCCTGTACCGGAGATACCACGGCAAGCAAAAAGATAAATCCGAATGCGGTCAGCGCAGTCTTTTTAACGGTTCCGGAGGGCAGCAGCAGTGTGCATACTGTGAGAACAATCGCAGCTGCCGCAACTTTATAAACCCATTCGCTCATAAGCATCTTCCTTCTTTCTGCAGCGCACAGCATAAAGGCAGCGACACTGCTTACACTGCAACAGAAACAAAAATAGCAGTATTCATAATACACATCACACCCATCAGCGCCGACAGTCCCATCAGCATAGAAAGCGTATCGCCTGCTGCGGTCAAAAGCTTGCAGATTCTGTCGCTGGCCACAGGCTGGATTAGAACGCCTGCCAGCCGGTAAAGCAGAACATAAGCGATCATCTTTGCAAACGGCAGCAGGCATAAAACAAGTAATGCCGCCATAATTCCGATGCCTGCAGCATTTTTCATCAGATTTGCGCTTGCAAAAACCATATCTGCGCTTTCCGAGAGATAGCGCCCTACTACAGGTACCATAGAACCGGCAAGATACTTCAGTGTTTTGCTGCCAGCGCTGGTAAAGCTTCCGGACAAGGCACCGCTGACTGAGGATACACAGGTAAATACAATCATCATAATGCCAAGACCCCAATTAAAAATAGAACGTACCATATTTTTTACGCCTTCTACCCGGAACCTGACGGAGATTACATCTGTAATTCCCAAGGCACCGTACAGTAAAGACAGCGGCAGAAAAACCGTTTTCAACAAAACGCCTACTACCTGTGTAATCAGCAGAAACATTCCGCTTCCGGCGGTCATTCCCATTGTCGCTAAGGCAGGAATTGATGACAGCATCAACGCTGTCATTTCACCCATGGTATCTGCCGTCATAGAAGCAATTTGTATCACGTCCCGCACGATCGGTACGGCAATCACGGCAACGACGGCAAGCATCGCCGCTTCTCCCCACGCTGCATGGTCCGGTTCATAGACGGAAAGCATCAGGGAGGTTACATAAACGATTCCGACCACAGTAATCAGCACCGTAATATTTTCCGTGACTCTGCCCAGCAGCTCACCGGCAAAAGACAGCAGAAGATCGCCGAAGGAGAAGCTTGTCTTTCCTGACATTGCATCCTGCATAGCGGAAACAGGGTTCAATCCCCACAATGTTCCCACCTCACCAAGCGTATCTTCCAGCATTTCCGTTCACCTCCGCGCACGTCTGGTTTCTCTTATCCGCTGATCGCAGTCTGTATCGTTGCCAGCAGCGCTACTGCCAGCGGCAATGCGATGATCACAATACAAACGCGGCCGGCAAGCTCGATCTTACCCGCTACCGCAGTTTCGCCTGCATCGCGGCAGACACCTGCGGAAAAATCCGCAATATAGGCTGTACCAATAATTTTCATAAGACTTTCCAATTCACCGTTTTCTAATCCGGTCTTCCCGAACAGCTCTCGGAGCGTTCCCATCAGTCCGCTGATCAGGCTGATCACCAAAGTCAGCAAAAGTACGCAGCCGGCCAAGGTAACCGGCACCGCCAGGTCTGATTTCCAGCCCTTCAGAAATACTACGATCATGACGATCATGACTCCGGAAGCAGCAATTTTTACGATATCGGAAAACATATGGCCTCCCTTGCCTGATTACAGGTCAAATAATGACTTCAGGGCTGTAAACAGCGCCCCGATCTCTTGTGCAATCACGAGCAAAACAATGATTAATCCCGCAATCGTAACCATCATCGCTTGTTCGTCTCTGCCGGATTTTGATAATAAGGAATTCAATATTGCTACGATGATCCCTACTGCCGCAATCTTAAAAATCAAGTCAATATTCATACGCCGCCGTCTCCTAACCGCTCTGATTAAAATAGCAGGATTGCCGTAACAGCAGAAACCGCCACACAGAGCTTTATGACAATCCCGCCGTCCTTCTTTTCTTTATCCGCAGCGGATTGTTCCAATTCATGCAATCGTTCTGATATTTTTGCAATATGTACGGACTGCCGGGCGCTGTCTGCGCTGCCTAAACCGGATCCTAAATCCTTTAAGGTCTGTTTGTCTTCCTCTTTCAGAAAAAGGCCTTTGGGAAAAGTGTCTACTGCATCGCACCAAGCCTCTGCAACGCTGCGGCTTCCCGCTGCAATCTTTTCTGCCGCAGCCGTAAACAGATCCTTTCCTCCCTCCTCCGGGAAGCAGGTATTTCCGCAGCTCTGCAGTGCGTCCTCCAGCAGGCTGCCGGATACCATAATCTGATTATCCATTTGCTTCAGGGCATTTTGCAGACTGCTCAAAAGGCGTGTCCGTTCCCCGTATTCTTTTTTTATTCTGCGTCCCAAACAATAGGCAGAACCTATCATCAGCAGCGCGCCTGCTATTTTTACAGCGAATATCACGCTCTGCATACTGCTTACCCCCTTCTCACTTCTTCCAAGGTACCCGGTCCCATCCGGCTGCTCAGGATTACATATTTTTCAAAAACACCGGCCTCCATCATATCACGTATCTCTTTTCGAATGCCCACATCCTCAAAGCCGTATCCATGGGCAGTTGCAATGATTCTGACACCTGCGTTCATGGCGGAAACAATTGCCGCACCATCTCCGCTGCCTCCGATTTCATCTGTAATAATAATTTTCGGAGCCAGCGCCCGCAGCATCATCTGGATGCCCTTTTCCTTTGGGCAGGCATCATAGATGTCCACCAAAATTCCCACATCGTTTGCAGGAATTCCTTTATAGCAGGCTGCAATTTCCGAACGTTCATCGACTACCCCGACATTTACGCCGGTAAATTCCGGATTCTGTCTGCCGGTAGATAAAATACGCGCCAGATCGCGGATTACAGTGGTCTTGCCGCAGCAGGGAGGCGAAATGATCAAGGTGCTGTAAATATCGGAAGCATTGCGGATAATATGCGGCAAAAGCTTTTCCCCGCATCCCTTGACCTGTCTGGCAATCCGGATATTCAAGCTGGAAATATCACGCATACCGCCTCCGGCCAGCACATGACCGGCAATTCCGACACGGTGTCCTCCAGGCAGCGTTACAAATCCATTTTTAATATCCTCTGTAAATGCATAAAGAGAATTTTGACACACGCGCTGAAAAACGCCTTCTATCGCTTCGCGGCGCGGCCGGTATGCGGCAGGGGCAGAACATCGCTTCCCGTTTGCCGTAAGAAAAACATATTCGCTTCCCCTTATGATTACCAGCGGCAGTCCTGCCCGAATACGGATTTCCCCTGCCCCGCTGAATATCAGCTTGTCCTGCTGCGCTGCTTTATGTAATATTTCGCCGATTTCACCGCCGAGCCTGTCCAAGATCTCTGTTTTGATACGCTGCAGCTCCACTCTGAATCACCTCTTCGACCAATATATATTCGCCGATGGACAGGACTATGCTAAAAATATCA
>USLW01000241.1 GCA_900555605.1 uncultured Clostridium sp.
GTGCCGCGCCGCTCCCGGTTCAGCGCAGGTCTGCCTCAGTCAGCACACGGGAGCCGTATGTATTTTTATACTCCCGGGCCGACATGCCGAACTGTTTTTTGAAAAGACGGCACAGGTAATGCTCGTCTTCAATCCCCACGATGGCGCCGGCCTGCTTTAATGAAACGGGCCGCGACAGGATCAGCTCTTTCACCTTATTCATTTTCACATAATGGATATAATCCACCAGCGTGCGTCCGGTAACCTCTTTAAATACTGTGCTCAGATATCCCGTGCTGATAGAAAGCGATTCCGCCACCTGGCGGATAAAAATTTTTTCATCTATATGCCGGGCCACATACTGCATAGCCTTTTGTGTATATAGAAGGCTGCTGGGCTTTGGCGCCGCATCCTCAGAAGGCAGCGCAGAGCGGACGCAAGCGGCGGAGAAGCGGTATAAAAAGCTAAGCACGAGACCTGCGCAGGCCAAACGATTCATCCGGCTGCCGGACATATTGTGCTGACTGATGATCTGCCGGATGCCTTCCAGGCATTCCGCAGTCTGCTGGCCGGGTAAAATGCAGTCGGTCAGGATCAGTTCAAAAGGCGTATCCGCTTCAAGCGGCTGCCGGGGAGTCTGCTCTTGGGAAATGCAGAGATCATGATACTGCAGCACCTCTTCTGCGGAGATCGGGGTCACCGTACAGCCGCAGTGAAAAGCAAAAGACGCATGCTGGTGCAGAGGCGCCCTGCTTTCCTGAAAGAAAGAGTCGCCCGGCAGTCTTGCCACCAGGCTGCCGGCAGGAAAATGCATAGAGCGGCCGTCCGGATAGCGGCGTTCAATATCGCCCTGTTCGATATAGCTAATTTCCGTCGCCCCGCCGGGCCCGCCTAATTCCATCCGGTAATGCTCGGTCTTATATGTATGTGCCAGCACAATGGCCGGTATGGACTTTAAGCACATTTTATAGAACGTCATATAGGTACCTCCTGCGTTATCATGTTTTGCTGCCGGTAGGCAGAGGGAGAAATCCCGCAATGCTTTTTAAATATCTTATTAAACTGTTCGATGCGATGATAACCGACGGCATTTCCCACCGCAGTAACAGACAGGTCCGTATTTTTCAGCAGCGTACACGCGGTACGCATACGCAGCTCCGTCCGGTTTTCGGAAAAGCTTCTGCCGGTAGCCTCCTTTATCATTTTACTGATATGATCGGAGGAATAATGAAAGACCTCGGATAATTCTTTCAATGTTACTGTTTTAAAATGATTCTCCATATACAGCAGGATATGGGGAATCACAGTCGTTTTCATGGGCTGGGAGTGTACGGCTGAAACATGATCGGCATGGGATTCCATTAAATACAGCAGCAATGCGTGAAACAGCTTTTCGCATACCTGTTTGTTGATAGCGGCTTGATCGCAGCTGCGTTCCGCCCACGCTTTTGCTTCACCGAACAGCAGAGCCGTCATTTGGCGGCAGAAGGGGTCTGCGCCGGTTCGGCAGATGGCATAGCCGTCTGTATTTTCGCGATACAATGAATTGCGGAGAAATTTTGCCAGCAGGTTATCATTGCTGATGCTTGTCAAAAAGGTCTTTTCCATAAAAGTCCTGCGGACAAGAATGTTGATGACCAGACTGTCGGAAAAGACGCCGAGCATATGCTTTGCAGCAGGCGGCAAAAAAAGAAAATCTCCTGCGGTCATCCGGATGCTCGTATTTTCAACCGTGTTTTCGCAGCTGCCGTCCGCGACATATGTGATTTCGTAAAACGTGTGGTCATGAATAAACAGCGGCAGATAACATGCGTGCCGAACAACTGTAATGTCCCGCCCTGACAGAAAGACATCGTCGGATGTGTGGGCAGGCGGGGCGGCTGTATAACCCGGGATATACATGCTGTTTTGGGCGACAAAGCCGTAATCCAGCCCGTTATAAAATGACAGGAGTTTTTCCTGATCATTGCAGATGCTGCCGTACTGCTTATACAGTGCTTCCACTTTGCTGTAAAGCGGGTCATCCCGGCTGAAATTTATTTTTGGTATACAATCCATTTCTATCCCTTCCGAAAGCCTTTCTGTTAAATGTATCATAATCGCGCCGCCGCTTGTTTGTCAACGGGATCTCTTAAAATGACAGATACAAACAGGCTTTATGTACTTCTTGTGCCGGCGGCAGGTATGTTATATTATTCGTAAATCGCTGCAGTGATGAATAAAATGCAGGCGGAAAAAGGAGACGGTAATATGTCAACGGCAACGGATCGTACTGATGTAAAATATAAATATCAATTTCGGCAGCAGAGCGGAAACGGTATTTATGCAGATTTCGGTGAAAAAGAAAAAGCGGCGGAACAGTTTGCGTCTTATCTCAGAGACCTCGGCACGCTTCCGGTCTCATTTACCTATGAGAATCAAGATTACCATGGGTTCGGCGCTGATTTTACAGAACGCTCGCGTTCTGTCCGCACGGAGGAGCGGCGGGTATCTCATACCATTGTACTTCAATTCAAGGAAACGCTTCAGATTACGGTGCTTATGTCTATTTATCCTGATTACTGCGCGTATGAATGGACAGTATATTTTCAGAATATAGGAAGCCTAAAATCCGGAATACTGAAAAATGTATGGGGAGCCGATATAAAATTCCAGGGAGCGGATCCTGTGATCAAGGGGATATACGGCGACGGATTGACAGAAGATAAAATCAACGGCCTTTATTCTCCGTATGAGGTAAATCTCTCTGCGGAAACAGAATATACCGCAGTGAATCTGACGGGACGACCGAGTGAAATATCATTTCCGTATTTTAACCTGCAGTACGGAAACGGCGGCACATATATCGCGGTAGGGTGGCCCGGCTCCTGGAAGGCATCTTTCCTGAATCTGGAAGATACTACGGCGTTTCGAGCGGGACAGCAGCATTTTTCCGCATACCTAAAACCGGGGGAATGCGTGCGGACCCCGCTGTGTACGTTTTTATTTTACACGGGAAGGAATGAAGCGCGCAGTACGAATCTGTGGCGCCATTGGTTCATTGACTGCAATCTGCGCAAAATCAACGGAAATCTGTTTCCGCCGATGACAGCTGCCTATACGGGACAGTATACGGAGGAGATGCGCGCCGCTACAGAGCGCAATCAGATAGAATACATGCAGAAGTATATTGATCACCATATCCCGTTGGATTATTGGTGGATGGATGCGGGATGGTATTTTAGAAACGGAGAAGAGTCTCTGCCCGAATCGTGGATAGAAACCGGGAATTGGAACGTAGATACAAAGCGGTTTCCCACGGAATTTGCGAAGGTTACAGAATTCGGCAGCAAAGCCGGAATTAAAACGCTGCTGTGGTTTGAACCGGAACTGGTCAGAATTTCGAACGCACTGCTGGACCCGGACGGAATCCGGCCGGAATGGATTTTGGGGCAGGAACATACATGGAGACTTGCAAATTTGGGAAACGACGATCTGATTACATGGCTGATCAATAAAGTTTCCGGTATTATTGATAAAAGCGGAATCACAATCTACCGGCAGGATTTCGGAAACGGCTGCCCGCTGGCGCTCTGGCTGGAAAATGACGGTGAAAAGCGCACTGGTATGACGGAAAACCGATACGTGCAGGGCTATTTGAAGTTTTGGGATCTTTTGATTGCACGCTATCCGGATATCATGATTGATTCATGCGCATCAGGAGGCTGCAGAAATGATTTGGAAAGTATGCGCAGAGCCGTACCGCTGCATAAAACCGACTATAACTACAGTGATTACGACGCAAAGCAAGCCATGCATTATACGCTGTTTCAATGGTTTCCGTATTTCGGCACAATGACTAACGCCGGGCCTACCCCAATGACCCAGTATGGACTGCGGTCCTCATTTTGCTGCTGGTATGCT
The DNA here is from genome assembly GCA_900555605.1 of uncultured Clostridium sp. Classification (GTDB taxonomy): domain Bacteria; phylum Bacillota; class Clostridia; order UBA1212; family UBA1255; genus UMGS1851. The sequence continues at coordinate 3,883 of USLW01000241.1, forward strand.
TCGGCTTATGACGTTCGGCGCAGAGAAATGGACTGGGATTTGCTGCGTGCAGGTATGGAAGAGTGGAAGCGAATTCAGCGGTTTTATTATGCAGACTATTATCCGATTACGGAATGGAGCCGGCGTGATGCTTTATGGAGAGGCTGGGAGTTTTTTGAGCCGGAATCCGGAGAGGGCTTTATACAGGTGTTCCGGCCGGCCGGG
>USLW01000242.1 GCA_900555605.1 uncultured Clostridium sp.
GCGAGACGGCGCCGATGGCGGTGACGCTGCCCTGACGCTTGTCGCTGCCGAGGCAGGTGACGCAGCCGGCGCGCTCGTAGAACTGCGCGATACGGGATGCGAGGTAGGCCGGGTAGCCTTCTTCGCCAGGCATCTCTTCCAGACGGCCGGACATCTCACGGAGGGCCTCGGCCCAGCGGGAGGTAGAGTCGGCGATAACGGCGACGTCATAACCCATGTCACGGAAATATTCTGCAATCGTAATGCCCGTATAAAGGGATGCACCTCTGGCAGCCCCCGGCATATCAGAGGTATTCGCAATCAGTACGGTGCGCTCCATCAAAGATTTTCCTGTTTTCGGGTCCTTCAGCTCCGGAAATTCCATCAGAACATCCGTCATTTCATTGCCCCGTTCACCGCAGCCGATATAAACTACGATTTCTGCATCCGCCCATTTTGCCAGCTGATGCTGTACCACCGTCTTTCCGCTGCCGAAAGGCCCCGGCACAGCAGCAACGCCGCCCTTTGCAATCGGAAACAGCGTATCGATTACACGCTGCCCGGTTGCCAGCGGCCTGACAGGCGCCAGCTTTTTACTGTACGGCCGGCCCACTCTGACCGGCCAGGTCTGCAGCATGATCAGGTCCGTCAGAGTCCCCTGTTCATCTGTCACATGCCCCACCGGTTCCGTAATGGTATATGCGCCCTGACTGATATCCGCAATCTGTCCGGAAACCCCTTGGGGTACCATAATCTTATGGAGAACAAGATCCGTCTCCTGAACCGTACCGATCACATCTCCCGGCTGTACGGAATCTCCGGCCTTCACGGCCGGAATAAAAATCCATTTTTTCTCTCTGTCCAGCGACGGCAGCGTGAGTCCACGCTGAATATTATGTCCTTGTACATCGAACATCGTTTCCAAGGGTCTCTGGATTCCGTCAAAAATACTTTTGAGCAGTCCGGGCGCCAGCTCCACGCTCAGCGGGATACCGGTAGACACGACGCGCTCGCCGGGCGACAGTCCTGCCGTTTCTTCATATACTTGTATGGAAGCCCTGTCTCCATGCATTTCAATAATTTCGCCCGTCAGCTCCAAATCTCCGATCTTTACCATGTCAAACATGTTTGCATCGGCCATGCCGCCGGCAACCACAAGCGGCCCCGATATTTTTATAATTGTGCCTTCCGCCATACGAACCCTCCATAACCGTGCGCTGCCGCGCTTTTTCAAAATCTTTTGGCCGTCATTCCTTCTGATCTAAAATATTGCTTCCCACCGCCTGCTCCACGGACCGATTCAACATGGATTTTCCGATCCCGAGAGATCCCCTGTTGCCGGGAATCAAAATAACAGCAGGCAATTTTTCTTTCTCATACACAGCGATCTCCTCTGCAATCGTCACCGCAGTATCTTCAACAACATAAATTACGGCGCATTCTGCCGCTAAACTTTTCAGACCTTTCACCGCATCCTCACGCGTATCGCAGGCAAATACCTTCAGTCCGACGGCCCGATATCCGATTACACTTTCCTGATCCCCCAATACCCCGATGCGCTGCATCATAAAAATCACCCTTTTCTTTCCGTACAATCTCCCCGCGCTCCGTCCCCGGTCCGGAAACCGGAAATTAATTTCCCCGCTGACGAATCGCCGCGGTCTGCAGATGATTCAGCTTCCCCAGCAGGATCATACGGGTATTCATAATCTCCCTCTGCCGCGCCGTAATATATGCATATAGCGGCTCAATTCCAAAAGGGTTGCCCTTTCGTTCGCTTAAATACTGCATAATATAATCATCCGCCAGTTTTTCAAAATGCGACATGCTGTCCGTCGCCTCATAATTTGACAAGCCTGCACTTACAAAGGCACGATAGGGCGTTCCATAAAAATAAGATTCCAGTCTTTCCTGCGCCAGTGCCATCGCCTCCGTAAAAAACGCAAGAGAAAGGCCGCCCTTCAAATAAGCCTTCGCCATCATACTCCGATCATCACCGGACATACGGCGGATACGAAAAAAAATCAATATATCAGCAAGATCCGCACGCATCTCTACATATTCCTTTAAAAAGCTTCTGGTTTCACGCCGAGCCGCACCGCCGGCAATTTGATAGCACTGCTCAAAGTAAATCTGGTCCAGCAAAAGCGCCGCCTCTCTCGGCGCACGGTACTGCTCCGCCAATATCATTGCCTGCAGGATCCCATCCTTCATCAGCTCCGGAAAACCGGAGAAATTTCTGTCTCGGAACGCTGCAGCAAACTTTTTAGCGGGAATCGTTCCGTTTTCCGCTAAATACGCCCTTGTCCCGCCGCCTGTCAGCTCCTGTTTGATACAGACCTTTGCATTATGATAATCAGATTGCAGCAGTAAAATGTCAAACAGCTCCGGCTCCGGAGAGAAGTTCCGGACCTCTGCAGCAGTCTCTGCCGCAAACGATTCCAGACGGCCGATATAGGCTCGTACAGATTTAACAGAATCTTCCTTTTCTTCCTGTGCCGGATATCCTGCCTCCGCAAGAATTGCAATGGCTTCAGAGGGTTCCTCCGCTTCCAGCATGCGTTCCAGCAGCAGTTTTCCAAATAATTTATTTTCCATGGCCCGGATTCTTCCTACCGGATTTGCATATGCTTCGCAGCCGAGCACCCGATCCACCCCGCTTTATTGTTTAAATAATAAATCTGCAACTACCTGCTCGGTGCAGCTGCGCGCCTGCTCAAGCAACGCTTCAAAGGAATAATTTTTGCAGACATTTCCGCAGCGCAGCAAGACTCCGCCTGAAATATCCGCTGTTTCTTCAGACAAAACCGTATTTTCCCCAAAAGCGGCAGTCAGTGCGTCTCCGAAGCGGCTTCGGTCCGCACGGTTGAGAATCAGCTCCAGAATCTGCCCGGATTCAATATTGCGCGAGATAACGTCCTTCAGCAAGGAAAGATAGTCTTCCGGCAGCATTGTGCAAAGGGCTCTTCCGGCCTGATCATAGCATGCCGTAATTTGCTCCTGCTTCACCTTAAGGTACGCATTCCGTCTGTGCATTTCGAAATTGGCATAGATCCTTTTTACGGCAAAAGCAGTTTCTTCCGCCCCCTCCGCTGCGATCCGCGCAGCGCATTCTTCCGCATTGCGCCGACCCTCCGTTAAAATTTTATTCTGTTCCTGTTCAGCCGCTTCCAGCACGGCAGCTGCGGCCTCCCGCGCATCGCAGACAATCTTCTCTGTAATTTTTTCAAGATCATGATCCGCCATATTGATTTCCTCGATTCCTTACATCTTGGTATACATCAGAATCGAAACAAGAAATCCAAACAGCGCAAATAACTCTACCGTCAGCGTCAGGATAACAGCCTTGCTCCAATCCTTCGGTTTTTTGGCAACCATTGCAATTCCCGAAGCAGCCACCTTTCCCTGACACATACCGGAAATCAATCCAATCACGCCTACCGGCAGCGCGGCAGCAAGAATGGTCAGTCCCTGCTGAATCGTCATAGTCCCGACCCCGATTTCCGTAGCCTTATTCAAAAGCAGAAATGCAATTACAAAACCATATATTCCCTGGGTACTCGGCAGCAGCTCCAGCACCAGGCACGGTGCAAACCGTTTTGGTTCTTCGGACAGTAAACCGGTTGCTGCAGAACCGACATACATAACGCCTCGCGCCGACCCGATTCCCGCCAGCATAATGGCCAGGATAACGCCGAACATGGCCCATACAAACCCGCCTATTTCGATAAAAAAACCCGGATTGGATGCGCCCTCTGCCGCTGTGGCGATGAAACCTAAATTCATGAAAAATTCCTCCTCTGCATGTTCCTTTGCAATCTTCTGATTTTATATAATGGAAAGCAAATCTGCTTCCGGCATTTATGTATGCACTTTTATGAGGCCTCGTCCGATACCAGAATATATTCCGTATTCTGCCGGAGCGGTTCGAACTCTTTTCCGTCCCCTTCAAAAAACTTTCCGAAAAATTCAATGTACATCAATCTGCAGGAGTTTACATAAGAGCCGAGGGCATTGATCACCAGATTAAAGGCATTGGCCACAATAAATATAATTGTAAAAATAATAAATCCAATGATCAGCTGCCCAGCCGGTGCGCCGG
>USLW01000243.1 GCA_900555605.1 uncultured Clostridium sp.
TTGAGAATCTCTTTCCGTCCCATTCCTATACCATGTACAGCGGGGTGGAATATGACATAATCGCAAACGGAGAAACAAACTTGTTTCTGTTTGTAGAACCCCAGTCCCTGATCTTTGAAAAGATCTTATATTGCGGACGCTTCTCCGCTGATGAAAATGAACGGGTCGGCCAGCGGTTTACCTCCGGCGTATTTACCGAACTGCAATATCAGATATTTTATTATGGGGATACTTTATATATGGGAGCTGCCTTTGGGTATATCAGACAATCGGAAGCCTGGTATGCACAAATAATAGAAATAAAAACGCTGCAGTCGGTTTGGGAAATCAAGAGATTATATCCAAACGCTTCTTTCTCAGAGGAATCCGCGCCCGAAACCTGTTATAGATGGTATAAAGAAGTTTTTACAGAGCAGGGCATGATACTGTATCGGGTCAAGCCGCCGTACAAAATGAGTCCGGAATGGGAATATGATAAAGAATATTCTTACGAGGAGCTATTGGGGTAATTTCATAATATTTACAGATATCTGTCAATTGCTTATGCGGTTCTAATCACGCGGGGATCCAGGGTATAGAGAAATTTACGTAAAATATGTGACAAATGATGAAAAAATGAGAAGAATGAAAAGGAAAAAGGGTCAGCCGCCTGCCGCTGATTCCGCAGGGAATCATCATTGTGAAATCTATCTGATCCTTTAAAGGCCTTATACGCTATTACTATAGGTAAAATTTTTGCCAGAGATCGGCGTGATCATCTTGAAATTGGCATAATACCGTAATATAATAACGATACAAACGATAACTACGATTTCGAGAGGGCAAAAATATGAAATATAAAGAAAGCGATACTGTCGAATTAAAACAAGAGATTAATTCTGATTTTAAAAAGGAGATTATCGCTTTTGCCAATTCGGACGGCGGAGAAATATTTGTCGGCATTGACAGGAACGGCGGCGTTGTCGGCGTGACGGAAGCGGAAAAAGTTATGGAGCAGATCGGGAACATGATTCGAGACGGAATCAAACCGGATTTATCGGCCTATACTTCGATCAGCGCAATGAATGAAAGCGATAAGACGATCATAAAGGTAAATATTCTGCGCGGAACGAAACGGCCGTATCACTTAACAGATAAAGGCTTGAGGCCCGGCAGCGTGTTTATCCGGCACGGCGTTTCTTCTGTTCCGGCAACTGAGGAGATGATCCGTGAAATGCTGCGTGAAAGCGACGGCATTACTTTTGATAAATCAAGATGTGTCAATCAGGAACTTACTTTTTCATACGCTGATGCGTATTTTGACAAAGTAAAGATTCCGTTCGGCGACAGTAATAAGAAAACCTTAAAGCTGCTTGACGCTGACGGATATTACACCAATACGGCGCTGCTGCTCTCTGACCAGTGCGAACACAGTATTAAATGTGCGGTGTATGAGGGAACGGGAAAAACCAAATTCAAGATGCGCAAGGAATTCTTCGGTTCGGTTTTGAAGCAAATGGACGAAGTTTATGAGTTTCTCAGTCTCAACAACAACCTGAACTCTACCATTGATGGGCTGAGAAGAACGGATCATCCCGACTACCCGCCGTATGCGCTCCGTGAGGCGCTGCTGAACACGATTGTTCATCGTGACTACGATTATTCCGGCAGTACGCTAATCAACATCTATGATGACAGAATGGAGTTTGTGTCGCTCGGAGGCCTGGTTAAGGGCTTGACGATGGAGGATGTTATGGGCGGCGTATCGCAGTCAAGGAATGCGGTGCTTGCCAATGTATTTTATCGTTTAGAATTGATTGAAAGCTATGGAACGGGCATACAGCGTATTATAGAAAGCTATTCAGATTATCCCGTTAAACCGGCCTTTAAATCTGCTCCGGCGTCCTTTGTTGTGGTTCTTCCGAAAATCATCACACTTATTAGTGATCATATGACCGATACGGAAAAGGTTCTGATGGCGATATCTAAACAAGGCGAGGTCAGTCGGAAGAATGTCGAAGCTATACTCGGACGCTCAAAGTTTTCCGCTATTCGCGCTCTGAATGAACTGATTGCGGAAAACAAAATCATTAAGATCGGCTCCGGTCCGGCAGTACGGTACCGGTTCTCAGACTAGCCAATGCCGATAATATTGAGCTTATGCGGTTCTAATCACGCGGGGATCTTGGGTATAGAGAAAATTACGTAAAATATGTGACAAATGATGAAAAAGATGAGAAGCATGAAAAGGAAAAAGGGTCAGCTGCCTGCCGCTGATTCCGCAGGGAATCCCATGGGGGCGAGAGAGGCGGAAGGACAGCGGAGAAATCCAGCAACAAAAGCAGGTAATCTGTATGCGCGCAGGCCGGAAAAATGGGCCGCTTTGGTCTTACTGCTGATTTGTATTGTTATTATCGCAATCTGTCTTATAAGCGGAAAAAGCCGCGGTACGGAAAAGCCTTTAACTGCCGCGGTGTGCACGCCGGTGTCTCCGTTTTTATCTGCCTCTCCGGATCTCAGAAATGAAACGCCCGACAGTTCGGACTCCGGGATATTTGTTACCGAAATGCCGTCTGCCGCTGATTCGGCCCGGCCTGACCGCACGCCGACTGCGGGTACGCCTGAAGGCGGCAGCACTGTGCCGCCGACGCCAACGCAAAAGCCCGAAGTTCTTTCGCAAAAGCATCGCGCTTTTACGGAGACAGAGGCGTTTATTGATGAAATGTATCACGGTCTGTTTCCGGAGCGGACGGATTATATCGCGTATTGGACGGATGAAGGAAAGATGTTCTGGGCGCCGGACATTGAGAATCTCTTTCCGTCCCATTCCTATACCATGTACAGCGGGGTGGAATATGAGATTATCGCAAACGGAGAAACCAATTTGTTTCTGTTTGTAGAACCGCAGTCGCAGCCGCAGCCGTCTATCATGATCTTATATTGCGGATGCTTCTCCGCAGATGAAAATGAACGGATCGGCCAGCGGTATGAAAGGGGAACCTTTACAACCTTTGACTATAAGCTGTTTGAAAAAGACGGCCGATTATATTTTGCAATAATCTCTGGTTCAGTTAAACAAGGTTGGGAGAGTTGGTATTCCTGTATTTTATCAGCGGATCTGATGGAGGAGGTCTGGTCCATTCGGGAGATGTATCCGAATCCGGAAATATCTGAAGAGAGAGAAAACTGCTGGTACGCTTATAAAGAAGTGATTAACGGAAACAGTTTTGACATTTATTACAGTCCGGAACCCAAAATGAGACCAGATTGGGTATTTGTGAAAAGTGCAGCCTTTGAGGAGTTAATCCCCTCACTTATGGACAGGAAACTTGCCGATTGATCACCGTGGACAGCCGCGCTGAAGGAAGAAATCAAAAAAGATACCATGGAAAAACTCGCAAAGGGATATCAGAAAAGGGATAACAGCAGGCGGTATGCGAGGCTGCCCGGCTGAACCGGAAAACCATAAAATGCTGCGGAATCTGACAGGCAGGCGGCACATTTGGCTGGCTGCCTTTTATTGTGGCAGCCAGCTCTGTACTTCGGGAAACGGCCCCAGGCTGCGCCGGAGAATTCCTTGCATATATGCGATCAAAATGCCGTAATTTGTCATGGGGATGCCCTGAGAAAGCGCATGCTGAAGGCGGAACTGCATTTCCCGCTCGTTGAGCATGCAGCCGCCGCAGTGCACCACCAGACGGTATGGACTGAGATCCTCCGGAAACTCCCGGCCGTTTGTAAAATCGTAGGATGGCATTTTACCTGTGAATTGATTGATCCAGCGGGGAAGCTTGACAGAACCGATATCATCGCATTGCTTGTGATGGGTACAGCCCTCGGCAATCAGGATCCGATCTCCGTCCTGCAGCGCGGACAGTGCCGCCGCACCCCGGACGGCTGTTTCCAGACTGCCTTTATACCGGGCAAACAGAATGGAAAATGAGGTAAGCGGAATTTCCTCCGGCGTTGCGGCGCTTACTGTTTGAAAGGCCTGGCTGTCCGTAATTACCAGCTTTATCTGTCCCTGCAAACGGGAGAGCGTTTCTGATAGCTCCGTATCCCGCACCACAATGGCGACCGCACCCTGCTC
>USLW01000244.1 GCA_900555605.1 uncultured Clostridium sp.
CGCTACCGCAGCCCCTGCGCCGGGGACCAAGAAAGAATACCGGACGCCGGAATTATTTCCGGTTTATTTAGTAGGATGTATAAAGCAGCCCGGCGTTGTATATGTGCCGGAAGGAGCAATTCTGCAGGATGCGGTATTGCTGGCCGGCGGCTTTACCGAGGAGGCTGATCCGGAGGCTGTGAATTTGGCCTGCCGCCTTGCACAGAATATGATGATCAAGGTTCCGTCGGCCTCGGAACAGGATAAAAACTGGCTGCTTGATCCAGGAGACGATCCGGCTTTCCCTTCCGCGCCGACAGAACGGAAACGGATCAACATTAATACGGCCGGAGCCGGTGAATTGGCCACGCTTCCGGGTATCGGAGAGAGTACGGCGAACAAAATTATTGCCTATCGTGAAGCCAACGGTCTATTTCGTACGCCGGAGGATCTTATGAACGTACCAGGCATTAAAGAGGGACGCTATGCGGAACTTAAGGCGTATATCACTGTTTGAAGCCTACACGGCCCAAAATAGTTTCTACTGCGTACGAGTGCCGCTTGAATTTGGTGAAAAATATTTGACAAATCAGCCGCCGGATGCTATTATCATACCAAACGATAAATGTAATCGATTACATTTTTGCGTTGCAACAGAGATCTGCGAAGAAAGGAACGGTTGTGTGAATACCATTAAGGATGTGGCGCGTCATGCGGGCGTATCCGTTGCGACCGTGTCGCGGGTGCTGAACCAGGACCCGGCTGTGCGGGAACGTACAAAAGAAAAGGTCTTACAGGCAATCCGGGAATTGGAGTACAGTCCCTGTATGCTCGGAAGAAATTTGCGCAAATCGGAAACCCGCAAGATTCTGATTTTGCTGCCTACCATGTCCAATCAATTTTATTCACAAATCGTAACGGGAATCGAAGTCGCAGCCCGGCGCAGCGGATATCATGCGGTGGTGTGCATCACCCACAGCGATCCCGGGCTGGAAGCGGAATATCTGGATTTGCTGAAAACGCGCTTTGCAGACGGGGTAATCTCACTGATCCCCACGCTGGCGGCAGACGAATTGACTGCGTTGGGAAAGCGGTATCCGATTGTTCAGTGCTCGGAGTATGTCGAGGGTGCGGAAATGAGTGTAGCTGGAATTGATAATGAAACAGCCGCGTATGAAGCTGTTTCCTATTTGATTGAACACGGTGCCCGGCGTGTGGCCTTCTTAGGTGCAAAAGAAAAGGTATCTTCCGGAATTTTACGAGAGAAGGGTTATCTGCGGGCGCTCGCCGACCATGGAATTTCCGTATGTCCGGAGCTGATTTATTACGGAGCCTACAGCTATAAGAGCGGCAGAGCCTGGGCGCAGGCGGCTGTTTCTGAGGGCCTGATTCCACAGGGCATATTCGCGATCTCCGATACCATCGCAATCGGCGCCATGAAGGTATTTTTGGAAGCCGGGATTTCCGTACCGGAGCAGGCAGCGGTGATCGGCTTTGATGATACGGCGCTTGCAGATATGTACCGGCCTTCCCTGACCACCGTGGCCCAGCCCCGCAGGGAGATGGGAACCCTGGCAATGCGTATGCTGCTGGAGAAAATAGATGATATTCACGCGCCGAACCGGCAGGTTTGGCTGAAGCATCGGCTAATAATCCGGGAAACTACGGTAAACACTGTTTGCCGTGTGTGATAGAGTGACAGTAAAATGGCAAAGGAGATGTGAGCAGTGATTCATGTGACAGTTTGGAATGAATATCGGCATGAGCTTACGGATGAAAGTGTAAAAGCCTTGTACCCGGAGGGGATTCATAAGGCGATTGCATCCTTTTTAGGTGTGCATGAGGATATTGAAGTACGATGCGCGACCTTGGATGAACCGGAACACGGCCTGACGGACGCGGTGCTTGATTCCACGGACGTCATGATTTGGTGGGGACATATGGCGCATCATCTGGTAGAAGACGCTGTGGCTGAGAAGGTAAAGACCCGTGTTTTGAACGGGATGGGGCTGATTGTCCTGCATTCGGGGCATTTGAGTAAGCCCTTTGTTAAGCTGATCGGAACCAGCGGATCGTTGAAATGGCGTGAGGGTGACAGAGAGCGGGTTTGGTGCTGTAACCCGGGACATCCGATTGCGCAGGGAATTCCGGAGCATTTTGATTTGGAGATTGAAGAAATGTACGGAGAGCCTTTTGATATTCCGCAGCCGGATGAGCTGATATTCATCAGCTGGTTCAAGGGCGGAGAGGTATTTCGCTCAGGCTGCGCTTTCCGGCGGGGATACGGAAAAATATTTTATTTCCGGCCGGGACATGAGGCTTATCCGACATTTCAAAATGAAAATGTGCAGCGCGTCATATTAAACGCCGTAAGATGGGCGGCTCCTACGGCGCGCCGCAAAGAGATTACCTGTCCGTGTACGCCTTCTCTTGAGGGCTGAGGGGTCCCTGTAATTCGATTTTACATAAACTGACTGATCATAAATTTTAGGAGGAATCGTTATGGAAAAGAAACTGAGAGTAGCAATTATCGGCTGCGGCGGCTTTGCCAACGGCAAGCTCATGCCTGCCCTGAGAACCATTCCGGAAGCGGAAATGGTTGCATTCTGCGATTTGATTGAGGAGAGAGCAGAGAATGCAAAAAAGGCTTATGGAACGGAAGATGCAAAGGTTTATACAGATTATAAGGAGCTGCTGAAGGACAGCACCATTGATGTGGTTCACGTCTGTACGCCGAACCGGTCCCACAGCTTTATTTCAATCGATGCGCTGCATGCGGGCAAGCATGTCCTGTGTGAAAAGCCGATGGCAAAGACCTTTGCAGAGGCGCAGGCAATGGTAAAGGCTGCGAAGGAGACCGGAAAGATTCTTTCTATCGGTTACCAGAATCGTTACCGCGCAGATTCTCAGTATATGAAGCAGACCTGTGAAGCCGGAGAGCTCGGTGAAATCTATTATGCAAAGGCACATGCGGTCCGCCGGCGGGCAGTTCCCACATGGGGCGTTTTTCTGAATGAAGAAGAACAGGGCGGCGGTCCGCTGATCGATATCGGGACGCATGCCCTGGATCTTACGCTTTGGATGATGAACAATTACAAACCGAAGATGGTAGTCGGAAAAGCATTCAAAAAGCTGAATCAGGATAAAAATACGGGAAATCCGTGGGGTGACTGGGATCCGAAGGAATTTACGGTGGAGGATTCTGCCTTTGGCTTTGTGATTATGGAAAATGGCGCGGTAATCAATTTAGAGAGCAGCTGGGCGCTGAATATTCTTGATGTCAGAGAGGCGCAGACCACCTTGTGCGGAACCTTAGGCGGTGCTGACATGGCGGACGGACTGCGGATCAACGGTGTACATCACGGCCGGCAGTTTGTTACAAGACCGTCTCTTGAAGCGGGCGGCGTGGCATTTTTCAGCGGAGCCAGCGGAAAGGCTGAGGACATTGAGCAGCGTGTGTTCTACGATGCGATTCTGAAAGGCACGCCGCTGTGCGTAGAGCCGGAACAGGCCTGTGTCGTAACACAGATTCTGGAAGCAATCTATACTTCCTCGAAGACCGGAAAACCGGTATATTTCGACTGAATTTCAAAGCTGTGAGAGAATGGAGGTCATCATGCGATTAGGAATCATCGGCTGCTATCACAGAGCTGATTTTGAGGCAGCAAAGGCACGCGGATTGTCTGCACTTGAGTTTGATGTCAATGTCAACGGGGATGTCGGCTCTTTTTTGTCCGCAGTATCTGAAATCAAAACCTCTGTCGCAGAAACCGGCGTCACTGTTTCTGCGGTGGGACGATGGGGCGCAAACCGCATTTTACCCGACGGCAGTGCGGATGCGGGAGAGCTCGCGACCGAGAAAAAGCTGATCGCCGCTGCGGAAGAGGTGGGATGCCCGGTCTACATTACCGGCTGCAATTACCAAAAAAGTTTAACTTATGCGGATAACTGCGCCGCTGCTGCTGCGTACCTCGGTCAGCTGCTGTCATACGCAGGTGCGCATCATGTAAAAATTTGCACGTATAACTGTGACTGGAATAATTTTGTGTATGACAGCCGGGCATGGACC
>USLW01000245.1 GCA_900555605.1 uncultured Clostridium sp.
GTAGGCGCTGTGCGCGCCGCTGTCAATGCCCGCGGTGCGGAAACCGTAATTCGGTTTCCATTGTCATCCTGCAGCAAAAGCTGCGCCGGCGCGCCGATTTTTGCAATAAAACGTCCGGAGATCAGACACTTTCTGCGTTCGTCATTCTCATGGCCGTGCTGCTGATATTGACTGAATAAAACGCTGTCGTGGGTCAGATAAACGGGAGCGTCCGGTAAAATGCGGGGCATATCGCAGCTGCCGGCAATCGTCATGGTAAAGCTGCCTTCCCGCTCTCCCGGACGGAGGGTATTGATTACGCCGCCGGCCGGCGCCCGCTCCGAATCCGCAGACCCGATGGAGAGGCCGTCATTTTTATGCAGCGGCCGTGTCAGCACCGCGGTGACTTCATATAGAACGAGCCGCTGAGGCAGACCAGGCGGAGCGGGGAGCTTTTTTGGAAGCCCTGTCAATGTGCCGCAGAAAACGCCCAGCCTGCCGGACGTATTGTAGGTAATATGAGAAAGCGGCATTTTCTGCAGCTGATGTCCGGAGGTAAAGGGACCTCGGCTGAATATGCGCCGCAGCGTATCGGTATCCTGCTGCGTGCAGAAGCTTGTGCCATCCGCGATCCGATTTAGAGCCTGCCTGTATTTCTGTGTGACTGCGGCGACGTATTCCGGCGCCTTCAGCCGGCCCTCAATCTTAATGGAACGGACGCCGGTGGCGACTAATCGGTCCAGATACGGCAGTGCGCACAAGTCCGCGGGACTGAGCCGATATGCGAAGGGCCCCTGATCAACGGCGTACTGCAGCCTGCAAGGCTGTGCACAGCAGCCCCGGTTTCCGCTGCGGCCGCCTAAATAGCTGCTCATGAGACATTGTCCGGAAACTGACATGCACAGGGCGCCATGACAAAAGCATTCGATATCCAGCAGCCCTGTATCGCACAGGGCCTTCAATTCGGATAGTGAAAGCTCCCTGGCCGTAATGCAGCGGTCAAAGCCGAGTTCTTTTAGAAAACGCAATCCTTCTTCATTATAGATGCTCATCTGCGTGCTTGCATGGACCTGCGCGGCAATCCGCTGCCCGCCGGGACCGGGCTGAAGCAGCATACGCGCCAAACCGAGATCCTGGATGATGACGGCATCCGCACCCCACTCGGCAGCTGCCATGGCCGCGTCATATGCTTCGGTCAGTTCGTCCGGCTTCAGAAGGGTATTTAATGTCAAATAGACCTTAACATCTCTCAGATGTGCATAGTATAAGGCCTTTTTCAATGTTTCAAATGTAAAATTTTCAGCCGCGGCCCGGGCGTTCAGCACAGGTCTGCCGCTCTTGGCCGCGTTTAATCCTAAATAGACGGCATCCGCACCGTTCTGCACCGCGGCTTTCACACAGGCAAAGGAACCGCAGGGGGCAAGAAGCTCCGGAAGCAGATGATTTTCATTTTTCTTACTCATTTACTTATCCATTTTGGCGATAATCAGCTGCTTGGACAGGGAATCTACCTGTTTCTCCGATTCGGTCAGCTGATCCTCCAACTCCTGTTTTTCAATTTTCAGCTGGTCATATTCATCCATCATCCGCTTGATTTCATTTTTCAGCGTATTAAAATTTTTCTGCGTCTTAAATAACTCGTCGGTGATGGTGATGGCAGCCATTACAAGGGCGGTGGGCTCACCCAACTGAAGACCGCCTTTTGACGCGGCCGTAATCTTACTGTTCAGATAATGTGCGATGCGATGGATATAGTCGTCCGATTCATCGTGTAATAACGTATAATTTTTGCCGCTGACCGTAATGGTTATCTTTTTTTTATCTGCCATGGTATCCCTCTCCTGAACGCTTTTCGTCTGTAGTATGTGCACAGCCGCATAGTCAATATTCTTTTTTATTATCATAGCAAATAACGCGGAATTTGTACAGTAGAAAAGTTTCGGCCCCTTGACGAATCATACGGAAAAGTGCATTATATGGGGGAAGCAAATCAATGAGACAAGTTAGGAGAAACAGATCGTATGAGAATTATCATAATCGGCGACGGTAAAATGGGGTTTGAGCTTTCCAGATGTCTGTCGAATGAGGGTCACGATATCGTGATTATTGATAATAATCCGGACGCGCTGCGTCTGTCCTCCAATACGCAGGATGTTGCCTGCATTTGCGGAAACGGGATTGACAGTGATGTACAAATCGAAGCCGGCGTTCCGGGAGCGGATCTTGTAGTCGCAGTTACGAGTAAAGATGAAATCAATATTATTTGCTGCCTGATTGCCAAGAAGCTCGGCGTCAAGCATACGATTGCCCGGGTGCGCAGCCCGGAAATGGGAAAGAGCCTGAATTTTATGCGGGAGGAGCTGGGGCTCAGCCTCTCGGTGAATCCGGAAATGGCGGCTGCTACGGAAATTTCCCGGATGCTGCGGGTGCCCTCTGCGGCAAAGGTGGATTTTTTTGCAAAGGGCAGAGTAGAGCTGGTGGAGATTAAGATCGAGGAGGGGAGTCCGCTGGACGGACAGGTGCTGAGCGGACTGCCGGGACGATATCATGTAAAAATATTGGTTTGCGCGATTCAGCGGGACGGAGAGGTGTTCATCCCCAATGGAAATTCCGTGCTGCGCGCCGGCGATCAAATCAGTATTTCCGCTTCACCGGCAAATATCACGCAGTTTTTCCGCTTGGCGGGCCTTTATAACCAGAAGGCGAGAGACGTCATGATCGTAGGCGGCGGGATGATCAGCTTTTATCTCTCCCGGATGCTGGCAGACACGGGCGTAAAAGTAAAAATTATTGAGACTGATAAGCAGCGCTGTGAAGAGCTGTCTGAGCTGCTGCCCAAAGCAATGGTGATCCACGGCGACGGCTCGGACCAGGAAATGCTGCATGAAGAGGGAATGGAGGAAACCGACGCGCTGGTGGCGCTGACCGGACTGGATGAGGAAAATGTAGTGATCTCAATGTACGCGCTGGCCCGGAAGGTAGGCAAGGTCATTACGAAAGTCAACCACATTACATTCGGCGGTATTCTCGAGAAGGCCGGCATCCGGGATGTCATCACGCCGCATTTGATTGCCGCCAATCATATCCTGCGCTATGTGCGGGCCATGCAGAATTCCTTGGGGAGCAATGTAGAGGCTTTATCAAGAATCGTAAATAATCAGGCAGAGGCGCTGGAATTTCGGGTTCGCAGCAATTTTTCCGGCCGAGATACGGAGCTGAAGGATTTAAAGCTGAAAAAGGGCTTGCTGATCGCGTGTATTATCCGCGGCGCACAGGTGATCTTTCCCAGCGGTACGGACAGCATCCGCGTGGGAGACAGCGTCATTGTAGTCACCACGGGGACAGGGCCGGATGATTTGAATGATATTTTCAGATCTTAAAGTATGATCCTGAAATTAGCAGCGGCATGTGACGCTGCTGCGTGCCGACAGGAAATGAGGATAACGGATTGTGAATAAACGGATGGTACTACATACTTTGGGATACGTGCTGGGCGCGGAAGCGGTTTTGCTGCTGCTGCCGCTCTTGGTCAGTTTTCTTTACGGCGAGGATACGATTCCTTTTTTGATCACCATCGGCCTGCTTGCGGCTGCCTGCGGGAGTCTGCTCTGTATTCGGCTGCGCACAAAAAATATTTATGCCAGGGACGGATTTTTTATTGTATCCGCTTCTTGGATCCTGGTATCGCTTTTCGGCGCGCTGCCCTTTGTGCTGGACGGCGCGATTCCCTCTTATGTTGATGCGCTGTTTGAAACCGTATCCGGCTTTACCACCACAGGCGCCAGTATCCTTTCCGATGTGGAGACGGTGCCGTACGGACTGCTGTTCTGGCGCAGCTTTACCCACTGGGTCGGCGGCATGGGCGTGCTGGTGCTGACGCTGGCGCTCGTACCGCAGCTCAGTGAGCGTACGTCGCATCTGGTCAAGGCGGAAAGCCCCGGTCCGACGCTGAGCAAAATTGTCCCGAAAATGGGCGATACGGCGAAAATCTTCTACATCATCTACCTGATTCTCACGATTCTGGAGTTTATCGTGCTGATGATTGCGGGCATGAACCCCT
>USLW01000246.1 GCA_900555605.1 uncultured Clostridium sp.
AGCCCTGCTGCGCGCCATCACTTTTTCCGGCGCCGTACAGTGTGAAAATTACGTCAAAAGAAAAAGACTTTGTACCATCCGGCGCCGTATCGGAGGTGCTGTACGTCCAGTTGAAATCCGCATTGGAAACCAGTTCTCCACTGACCCCGTACTCACCGTAATTTTCCTTTTTTCCGAAATTCCGCCCCTCCCATCCGTCTAAATTTGTCATCAACTCATATGCTGCTTCCTCCTGTGCGGCTGCCGGGCCTGCACCCAATCCCAAACAGGAAACACACATCAGCACAGCCAGCAAAAAGGCAGATACAGATACAACGTATTTTCTTCGCTTCATATTATAACAGCCTCCCCGAAAAATGATTTTATAATTTACAGCACTGCTGAGGCGGAGCAACCCGCCGGGCCCTTTATCTTTATTATATCTGTTTCAAAGAATAATACAGTGTCAAATCATAATTTGATTCAATATGCTTTCATAATATTTTAATATATCGTTAAAAAACAGAATGCACGTACCCGTTTTTGTTCTGCCCAAACGCCTGCGGGAAACAGCCGCAGCCACTCCGCACGGTTTGGGCCTGCAGGATTTCCCGTTTTCCTGCAGGCCGCCGGCTGCGGAACATTTTTAACAGTCAGCAGACATGCCCCTTCTATTTTTTTGCCTCCCGGGAAAAGGTTATGATATAATAAGAATAAATATACAAGCAGGGAGATTGAGGCTCGTGTGCAGCGGCAATATTTTAGATTCTTTTTTGCCTTTTGATGAAATGGAACGTTTTTATAAAGCGTATTATGTCGCGCGGCAGAATCCCGATACGCTGGCGGAATTTCTGAAATCCGTAGTTCCGGACAAATTCCCCGCGAACACCTGTTACATTCCTGATATCAATGATCTGAAATATGACTCCTATACAGAGCAGTTTATTTTTCAGCAGGCACAGGACAGACAGAGCAATATCCTCATCAACCGCCATTTCCGTTATACGCCGCCGTATTTTCATTCTCACACGCTGTTCGAAATTGTTTATGTGCTCAGCGGTTCCTGTAAAAATACCGTGGAACACACTGCAGTGGAAATGACGGAGCAGGATTTTTGCATAATTGCGCCAGGGGCCAGGCATTCGCTGGAGGTCAATGCAGATGACAGCATCATTTTAAATATATTGATCCGGAAAAGCACCTTTGATGAGACCTTCTATCACCTGCTGGCAAAGGACAATCTGCTTTCTGCCTTTTTCGGCCAGATTCTGTATACCGGCAGAGCCACGGATTATATTATTTTTCATCCCGCCGGAGATGCGCAGTTCCGGACACTGATGGAATACCTGATTGCAGAACGCTTCACAGAGGACGATATCAGCCCTGTCTGCAAGGATTATTTTTTGATGAGTGCTTTCGGCATCCTGCTGCGCCGCCATACCAAAACCGCAGAACGTGCGCAGTCTCATCAGACGGCCTTTTCGGGGATTTCTGAAATTTTACGCTATATTCAGAATCATTATAAGGAAGCAACACTGGACGGCACGGCCAGGCAATTCGGTTACACCGCGCCTTACCTGAGTAAGATTATTAAAGAATCCACAGGGATGACTTATACGGAGCTTACAGCAGACATTCGTTACAAAAGAGCGTGCATTCTGCTGGCAAATACCGATATGCCTGTTTATAAAATCGCCGACGCAGTCGGATATGCCAACCCGGAACAGTTTTATAAGTTTTTCAAAAACAAGAGCGGCATCACCCCTGCGCAGTTCCGCAGGGGAAAGATGCCGCAGCAGTCCGCACCGCAGCCGCCGAATCTCATGGAAGAGCTGTAGCCCGCAGCCCGTGCGCATATGCGCAGCAAAAGGCAGGGCCCTGCGGTTTCGTTCGCAGCTCACTCCGGGCTGACGGCTGACGAATTTCTTTTCCGCTTGTATTTTACGAAACCAAAGCCGCAGCCTGCCAGCACGGTTAAGGCGGCTCCGCCGACCGCAGCGGGGAGGATCCAGCTTTTGCTGCCTTTTTTCTCCGCCGCAGACCCGTTGTCCGCCGGCACCCCCCTGCCTCCTTGATAAGTAAACGATAGTCTGCCGAGAGGAACCGACTCCCCGGATACATAGTAATCCATGATATCAGATTCCTTTTCAATGCTGTCCGCAGCCTTCAGATACAGCGTAAAATTTTCATTCTCCAGCCCAAGGGCAGAGCGGGGAACCGCAATCTGCATGACATTTCCCTGTATAGAATAACGCACCTTTGCCGCCTGCTCAAACACATAACCTCCGACGGAGCGTTCCAGGGAGGTAAGCTGCTCCGAGATGGGATGACGGTTCAGAACGTATTGATACATTTCCCAGGAGGGCTGGGAGGCGCCTGCTATGCCGATAAAAAGATTCATCCAATTGGTTCTGTCTCCGCTGTGAGCGAGAATGGCATCTTCCGTTTCTATACAAAAATAAAGATTCTCCTGATCATGAGCTACCCGCAGCGTCCGGATAAAATGGTCCGCCGCAGCCTGCTGATATCCGCTGCAGTCCCGGGGCAGGTTGTCAATGGAAATATTGTGATAAACCGATTCCACGCAGTCCCACTGGGACGGGATGCCGTTGATATCAATGGTATGCATAGGCGTTTCGGCAGCGGCGCGGTCAGCCGCGGAAACATTGATCCCCTTATATCTCCGGATATTTTGAATCATCTGCAGATAATAATTGTCCGCATAACCCTCCTGAAGATACGCGCCGGTATTTTCGTCTACTGCATAGGTGCTTTCTTTTGTCATTTCAATATCGCGGGAAAATTCCGTATTAAAGGAATCCACAAAGCAAGCCACGGTCTGTCCTTCAAACCAAGCCTCCCGCTTTCCTGTGGCCCACTCATTCCAGCCGGTTACAAAGATGATCTCCGGATCCTGAGAAATTGCATAATCCCACTGCTCCTGTATATTGGCGCCGCGTAAAATGGCCTCCGGATCTCCGTTGGCGCCGCTTGCCGAGGTATACCCTCTGCCGTGATTGATATCCCGCGGCTGGGTCATAGGGTCCACCTTCAGTCCGTAGCTGAAGACATAAGCCGTATGCTGCGCCACAGAAACCCCGATTAGGTTCTCATGGGTCTTCTGGGGCCGGTTCAGATCGCAGAAGGGAAAGCCGTCCTCATAGAATTCGTATTCAAAGCCGGGCCACTGCGCCGGGCGGATGTGGAAGAAGTCTTTGATCTCCTGAGATTCGATTTCTTCCTCATGGGCTACGATCAGCGGCTTGTCATATGGGCCGTAAAACCAAAGCTCCGGATATAAATTTCTGCTGTAGATCACTCTGTACAGGTTTTTAACCGTATTGCCGGAATTTAGGTTGGTATAACATACCACCCGCGGCACATCCCAGCCTGCCGTACGGTATTCCTCCAGCGTTTGGAGCAAAAGCATCAGGGCTTCAATATAGATTTCGTCATTGGAAAGATCCAGGGCAATAAAATCAATTCCCGCCGCAATAAACAGCTCAACATGTTTTCGCACAACCCATGGATCCTTTGAACTGTAGTATCCGTACAGCGGTTCGTTAAAATAATGCATGGTCCGGGGAGGAGAAGCCCCCGTATCATCATAAGGATCCCACAGCGCCTCCGGATTGCTGCGCAGCAGCTTTGTGACATCATATTTATAATGCGCATTGCCGTCAAACCAGATAAAGTAGAAAAGTCCCACATACCGATCCTGCCGGTACCCGGATATTTCCGGCAGCGTCCTGCCCAATGCATCCGCCGCGGCAAGATTCAGGTTATTTTTTCTCGACGCACCGCCGGTCTTTTCAGCTGTTTCATTTGCCGCGGCTTCAGAAGCCGCGGCAGGTCTGGAATTGATTTTACCTCCGGTCATATAAATCACGCACCCCGCAATGATCAAAATTGCAACGAAAAATTTCCGCATCGTATAGATTCCTCCGTATCGCGTTCTTTTAACGTGCTGTTTTTCTTTTTTTCACTATTCGTACCACGGCTGTAACTTCCGCGGCAATT
>USLW01000247.1 GCA_900555605.1 uncultured Clostridium sp.
CGGGCAGGCGGATGCTGCTGAAATCTGCGTCGGACATACAAACCGGAATGCGCCTGATGCAGTTGACGAGCAGGAGGAAGCCTTTCATATTTATTATAAGACGCCTCGGCTTTATATTACCGGCGGAGGCACGCGAGGTACGCTTTACGGGGTCTATGCATTTTTGGAAACGTTTTTGGGCTGGAGATGGTTTGCGCCGGACACAGAGGAATGCGTGCTCAGCGGGGAGATTGAAATTCCGGAAGACTGTAATCTGTGGTATCATCCCGCTTTGGAGTACAGAGACGTGTACTGGTTCAGTGCTTTTGACCCGGCCTATGCTGTGAAAATGAAGCTGAACGCAGCCGGAGATCATCGAAAATTAGGTCCTGAATACGGAGGCGGAATCAGCTACGGCGGTCCGCGGTTTGTCCATACCTTTTCTGACTTTATGCCGCTGTCGGAATATTTTCAGGCGCATCCCGAATATTATTCCCTGCGTAACGGCGTCCGGTGCGGAGAATATCTGTATACACAGCTCTGTCTGTCAAATCCGGATGTACTGCGGATCATTACGGGGAAGATCCTGGCTTATATGGAGGCGCATCCGGATACGCGCATTATTTCTGTTTCCCAAGATGACAGTTATGTGGGGGACAGCTATTGCCACTGCGCCGCCTGCGAAAAAATTCATCAGGAGGAGGGAACGCCCATGGGATCGCTGCTGCGGTTTGTCAACGCAATTGCGGAAAACGTAAAAGAGCGGTATCCGTATTTAAGCATCGATACTTTGGCGTATCAGCATACCTTTGAACCGCCGCGCCATACGGTACCGCGGGACAATGTGATCATCCGGCTGTGTACCTGGAACCCGACCTTTGCGAAAAAGTATGCTGAGAAGCAGCACATCCGGGATGCCCTGGTGCGCTGGAAGAAGGTGTGCAGCCGGATTTACATCTGGGATTACACCACAAATTTCAGCGACTACCTGGTGACCTTCCCGAATTTTACAAACCTGCAGCCCAATGTGAGACTATTTGCGGATCATCACGTAAAAGGTATTTTTGCACAGGGCAATTATCAATCCGAAAGCGGAGAATTTGGAGAACTGCGTGCATACCTGCTGGCTCGGCTGCTGTGGGAGCCTGAGATGGAGGCCGATGCTTACTACAGGCACATGGATGCGTTTTTAGAAGGCTATTACGGGCAGGGCTGGCGCTATATCAGAAAATATATTGATTATGTGCAGGAAATTGTTTTAGATTCTTCCGCCAGCAACCGGGGGACGCCTACGGAGATTTTACCGCCGGAACGGTTTGACCTGAAGCTGGCAAAGGCATGGTGGGACCGGGCGGAGGCCTTGGCGGATTCGCCGCAGAAACGGGCGCATATTGAAAAATCGAGGCTGCAGCTTCTGCATTGGGAATTATTCCGTGATGGTCATACTGATCCGAAGAATGAGAAGGCGCAGGCCTTTTATGCACTTTTGAAAAAGCATCGGATTACCCATCTGAATGAAGGTGCGGCAGTTCCGGTTCCATGCTGCGGTGTGCAGTAAGGAAGCGTCTATACAAGAGAGAATGGAAAAAGGGGCAGAGGCGGATAACGCCCTCTGCTCCTTTTTCCACAGACGTCGGAATTTATTCTTTCTTTGAAACAAAAGGCAGGGCGGCGCCCATTGCCGTGGCAAAAACCGCATCCCGGGGAATGGTAAAATGAATCTGGTAAAGAGCGGCGACACCGTCAAAAATTTCACGGGCTTGGGGCAGCGTCGCAAGAGAACCGACAAGCACCACATCCCGGATCGTATCGTTTCTGCAGGCAAAAGCAGCAAGCAGGCCGATGGTTTGAAACACCATGTTTACCAGTCCCAGCGCAATATCCGACTGAGAAGCCGTATTTTTGATTTTTCCGAAGTTGGAGGCCGTGGCATGAGGCGGCAGGGAAGTAATCGTATTTTTGCAGATATCCTGAATCGTAAGATCAACGTTTAGTAAATTCCCGTTTTGCGTCAGCTGATTCAGCATATCATAATTGTTTTCATGCAGAATTTGCTGTGAAAGCCCCAGCAGTGTGCCGCCGCCCACACCGCTGCCGCCGATGTGCGTGATCTGTGTGCCGTCGGCCCGGACATAAGCCGTTCCCGTTCCCATGCTAACTACGATTGCACGTTTTTTTCCGGAGAGCGCCAGCCCGCCTGTTCCGATGGCGTAGAATTCATCAACCTTTACCGTGGGAATTCCGTAGATGTCTTCCTCAATAAAAGAGGCGCCCACGCCTGTAATAATCATTTTTACAACATCGGATAACGGAATTTTATGACTGGCCGTAAAATTTCCGACAGCGCCGTAGAGTGAGGTGATCTGATCTGCAGCGCGGACCTGAAGCATACCGATCAAAACTCCATTTTCCCTGTATCCGACGATTTTTGTTGTGGATCCGCCAATATCGATGCCTAAGATAATTCCCATCACGCATGCCTCCTGCTTGTATTTTACGGTAATGCCGCCGTGCCGTATGCCCCTTTGACTGCGTTTTTTGATACATGTCCAGCTGCCGGCCGCGGTATTTTCTCATCATATGACATTGCTGCCGGATTGTCAAATTGCGGAATCAGATGGCCGGAGAGGTCCTGCGGTTCCGGGAAATAAAATCAGTGCGCCGCAGTTAAAAAATACGGCGGCTGCGGCATAAAACAAGGAAATTTTTGGAAATGTTGATAAAATATACATTGTCGTATATGATAATTCATATTTCAGATTTCAGATAAGGAGATGAGCATATGCGCGGAGGCTTGGTGGGCGATGCAAAGGAATATGCCTGTATGGAATATCAAAAATCATTGATCGATATCTATCAGCTTACACTGCTGCTGCAGGACAGAACGCTGCCGGAAGGGACGCTGTTCTACAAAACCTATAAAAAGACGGGAAAATTAAAGGACGGATCTGTACGGGAATATTATTACAGAGACGCTTATATTTACCGGGATCATAAAGAGCAGTATATTCCGAAAAAAGAGCGGGAGGAGACGGTGGGGCCGTACATGAAACGAATGCTGCTGGAGGATCAGTTAAAGGCAGCGGAACAGAGGCGGCGGACTTATCGCAGAAGACTGCGGAACCTTTACGGAAAGGCATTTCGTTTCCGGGACTTTGAAAGCAGCGTTTTTGCATTGTGCCGGCAGGTCTGCGCAGAAAAGGAACGGCATTTGCACAATGTGCTGTCCTGCGGAGCGTTTCATACCATTTCCGTCAGTGATGACTATGTAAGGTCCCGGGCAGAGGCGCTGACCGCCAGCGTTATGGTGGAGGCAGCGCTTCTTTATAAATATGAAACGAAAACCGCAAACAAAGCAGGCGGACATTCTGTTCCGGCGCTTCAGGTACCTATGCCCGGAACGCCGGAGCAATCTGTCTATATTGCATATTTCGGTATGCTGGAGAGTCCGGAATCCAGAATCAAACAAAAACAGAAGCTGAAGGCCTACCGGTCTGAAAACATTGAAATCGGGAAAAATCTGATCTGCTTCTGCAGCAAAAATGCTTCGGCAGTCAATACCGAGAAAATCATGAACGTGCTGCTGGAGCTATCTTTATACGGAACGCTGCCTTCGGCCGAAGTCTGGCTCGACGGCGCGGAGGCAGCTGTGCGGCAAACGGCTTCCGCGCTTTTGTAAACAGGTGAAAAATCGGAACTGCCAAAGATCCCCTGCAGGGTATGGCTTGCAAGTGCGGCGCAAAAAGGATATGATGATAAAAGCAAAAGAAAAAACAGAGGGAGGGACTGCTTTTGTTTATTGCCGACTTGCACATCCATTCAAAATATTCCAGAGCCACCAGCAGAGACTGTATTCCGGAATATCTGGATTTATGGGCGCGAAGAAAGGGCATCGGACTGATCGGAACAGGGGATTTTACACATCCGGCTTGGCGGGAGCAGCTGAAAGAAAAATTAATGCCGGCTGAAGACGGCTTTTATACGTTAAAGAAAGAGTTCAGGCTGG
>USLW01000248.1 GCA_900555605.1 uncultured Clostridium sp.
TCCACTGCCTGCCAAAGCTCATGCAGCGGATGCCGTGCCGGCCCCCAGACATCTGTCATAAACAATGCCCGAATATGAGGATCCCGCGGTTCGGCAAAATCCTGCGGCGTAAAGATACCGACGCCCTCCATATTTGATTGTCCTGCTAAAATCCACACATCTCCTACATAAATATGTTCAAAGGCCGTATGCATACCGTCTGCGGACAGCAGCTCTACCCTATACGGTCCCCCAACAGGGATTCCCCGCAGCAGATAACCGTATTTTTCTTCAGCCGCGGCAGAGGCCGCAGCTCCGGCCGATTCAGCCGGCTCCAGCAAAGCTGTTTTTGTTCCTTCTGCTCCGTAATATTCCGCACCCGTAAGCTGCAGTTCCGAGAAAAGCATCACTGCGCAGGAATTGTCGGCGCCCCGCTGCATAACCATTCCGTCCTTGATTCCAATCATCATAAAAACCTCCCGCCCTTATTTTCATCCCATATCGGATTATTTCTCTGTAATCTCCCGCATGATATAATCAACCTCATAGACTTTCGCGCCGTCTGGACAGTGCTCCGTGTAGATTGTGCCGTAAGGCTTCAGCACCGGCGTCAAAGCACGGATTGTCTTTCTTGTAAGACATTTTTCCATAATCACAAAATCATAATATAAAGTGTGTTCTCCGCAGCTCATGCCGAGCATTTTAATATTCCTTTGATCGGACAGTTTTTCGAGGATGCAGGAGATCACGTAATCCAGCACGTTCTTCCGTGGGTCATCATGTTCCTCCTCCCGCATTGGCTCCATGATATAGCCCAAATCCTCCGCATCCATCTGCAGGGCAAGCGTTCCCAAAAGGACGCCCTGATCCCAAACAAAGGGCAGTAGCTCACAGGTGCCGAAAACCAGGTCGTTGGTCAGGGCAATGCAGCGCGAATGTGCGACGCTGAGTCCCTCCCGCACCGTCGAAGGTTCAGAAGCAATAAAGCCTTTCACAAAAAAATTGGGGTATATAATCTCATACTCCGGCTCCTGGAGCAGCTCCATCACCTGGGCATAATATTCTGCCGAAGTCATCCGCTCTTCTGCCGGGTCTGCCCACGCAATATCCGTGTATTCTATAAAATCCGTGCTGCCCAGCAGTTTATCCTCACCGATCTCCTGACATAAATACAGATAGTTTTCAAGTTCCACCGCAGAAGGAATTTCATCACCCTGTATGATATCCGGCCGCTGTTTTTTTACTTCTTCCATATGTACGGATACCCGCAGAATCCTTGTCAGACTTCCATCCGGCAGGCTGCAGAGCCGAAGCTCAGGCGGCGCCTTCGATACATCCGGCACGCCGAAAGTCGGCGTATAACGGTAAAACGGTTTTAAAAAATAGGAAAACGCATCCCATGTCTGGGCAATATCCTCCGGAATCCCGGTAATCAGATAGTCGATAAACAGGCTGACATGCGAAATCCCGCAGGCACTTACCATCAAAACATATTTTTTTGTAGTACGGTTGCCATCCCAAAATGCATATTTGGACAGCGCCACCACACTGATCGGCAAAAAATCCAGAAGCCTCCGGATTTCTTCGATAGCATCCCGGATACAGCCCTGCTCAATGAGCGCAATCAGCATCTGCTGCGCATCCCGAAAATTTCCCCCAAAAAAATCGACTGCATATCGAAATTCAAACGGCTCCTTCTCCAGTGCGATTTTTTCATCTGCATCCACATCCCACTCTCGCTCGCAGCAAATGCCGTCCAATGAAATTTCCGCATGATGGCCTGTCAGATCCGAGGCATTCCCACCGAAGCGCAGACAGCCCGGACAGTTTTTTTCCACCACGGCCCGCAGTCTTTTATCATATTCTTTTTGCGTTAAAATCCAAACCTCCGCAGGAAACATATTCTCAGGCCGCTGGATTCTGCGCTCCGCTCTGCAGGTCTGCTCACTTACAAAATACGGCGCCATACAGTGCTCCTCCTGAAGCCATATCAGCGAAACCGGCTGCTCCGGATCAACCTGCGCACGAAAATCCTCCAGATCCGCGAAGGGCTCCGGAATCAAATAATAATAATCTTCATAATAGAAAGCTTTCATATTTGGTCCCTACCAAAATCCTTTCCCATTCGTTCTGCTCATTATACATGCTGCATGCTTGTTCGTCAATCGGCCGCGGCAGCCGCACAAAGCGGATACAGGCGTATGTTTTCCGTTAAATCGCAAATAATAGCTTTTGTTGAAAAACCATTTCATGTAAAACGCATGGAATACCAGAAATACAGCAAAAAGCGTGTGCGCACGCAGTTACTTGGAGGTTGCTATGAGGTTAAAAAAATTACCGATGATTATCAGTATCGCGGTTATCACAGGTTTTATCATATCTATGGCGTCATTTTCACAGCCGAATGTGGCGGACCCGAATACCATCGCCGGTTCTGCTTCCGAAACAGGAAAAAGCATATCCGTCCTGTCCAAGCGCGGTTCAACCGGCAGCGAGGTGCGCCAGATACAGACAAAACTAAAAAACTGGGGCTATTACACAGGAAATGTCGACGGCATCTTCGGAAAATTGACAGAAGCCGCCGTAATTAAATTCCAAAAATACAACGGCCTGTCAGCCGACGGAATCGCTGGGCCTCAGACATTGGCTGCCATGGGAATATCGTCATCTTCCTCTTCCGGAAGCGCCGGCTCCAACGCAGGCAACATTGATCTGCTGGCCAGAGCCGTTTACGGGGAGGCACGAGGAGAACCCTATGCCGGTCAGGTCGCGGTGGCCGCCGTGATTCTGAACCGCGTAAAGGACAGTCGTTTTCCGAAGACCGTTGCCGGCGTCGTCTATCAGGCAGGTGCGTTTGATGTTGTGTCCGACGGCCAGATCAATCTGACCCCCAACAGTACAGCCTATCAGGCAGCCAGAGATGCACTGAACGGCTGGGATCCCACATATGGATGTCTTTATTATTACAAACCAAGAACAGCGACAAATCGGTGGATTCGTCCTCTCCCCATCGTTGTGACGATTGGGAGCCACGTATTCTGCAGAGCAAAATAATATTTCTCAGAACAGTAGTCCGGTTTTTGCGGCAAGCGGAAACGCCGGTCCTTCCGCGGCAGATTGATAAAGGGCAGATTGAAAAGGAAGCAAACATCCTTGTAAATCTGCCCTTCTTTATCTGTTAAACGCCCATAGCCCCGCCGCGTCAGAATCGTCTGATATAGGCCCCGGGACAAATCCATTCTCCTTTTTTCAGAGAGCCGTCTGCAGTCAGTCTGTGCCAAACCCCCGGAGGATCCTCGGTATTGGTCATGATATACGTCTCGGTAGCCGGCGTATTGCCCTCTGCAATCAGGTACAGCTTTTCGCCAGTAATTTCATGAACGGCCATATCCACAATGATCACGGCATGTCCGTATTTTGCTTCTCCATCCGGCAGGACCTCTTGCATCTGTTCTCTGGTGATTACAAACACGTCACCTACGGAAATCTCGCTGACCGGAACCCGCCGCATCTGCTTCTGGAGCGAAGCGGTATTAGCGTGCCGATGCACAAAATCAATATACTCCCGGAAGGTCTCATAAGAATAGTCTTCACCGCAATCCGAATCCACCCAGCTGCATTGATTGCCTCGGATATGGACGCGTTTTCCGGAAGCCCACGATACATAATCACACTGAAAAATGGGGGTCGTATAAAAATCAAAGCTGATTTTATCGAATTCACCGCGTTCATATAAATATTCCGCCCACAGACGGATAATGGCATCGGCGCACTGCTGCCAGTCACGTCCCGTGATCTCCTGATGAAAAACGCCTAATGTCGGCGCTTCTTCATTGACGCTGCCATCCCAAAGATAGGCCGGCATTCCGTAGTCCTTTAAAGGATAATTCCGAAGATATTCTCCGAAGCTGCCTTTTTCCAGCGCCACACGCGTATAGCCCGCCGGAGGATTGAACCGTTCCCCCACGGTCCTTCCGGCAATCACCACCGGTTCCGGCAGCGGTG
>USLW01000249.1 GCA_900555605.1 uncultured Clostridium sp.
TACGGATGTAGCGATTCTGGTGGTCGCGGCTGACGACGGCGTTATGCCGCAGACCGTAGAAGCGATTAACCATGCAAAAGCTGCCAATGTATCAATTGTGATTGCTGTGAACAAAATAGATAAGCCGGGAGCCAATGTGGACCGTGTTATGCAGGAATTGACAGAGTATGAAATCGTGCCGGAGGCATGGGGCGGAGATATTCCCTTTGTACCGGTTTCTGCAAAAACTGGTGAAAATATTGGAGAGCTGCTTGAGACCGTACTGCTTTCCGCAGATATTTTGGAGCTGAAGGCAAATCCGAACAAACAGGCGAAAGGTACGATTATTGAAGCAAAGCTGGACAAAAACAGAGGACCTGTTGCCACACTGCTCGTGCAGCGCGGAACCTTGAAGCCGGGCGATGCCATTATTTCCGGAACGACCTTCGGACATATCAGAACCATGACCGATGACCGCGGCAGGGCGCTGAAAAAAGCGGGGCCCTCTATGCCTGTGGAAATTACCGGACTTCCGGAAGTGCCCGAGGCCGGCGAAGTATTTTACGTCGTAACCGATGAACGTCTGGCAAAGCATCTGATTGATACCCGCAAGAACGAGCTGCGCGCAAGAAATCTGCAGAGCCAGTCAAAGGTATCTCTGGATGACCTTTTTGCCCAGATTCAGGAAGGAAAGGTTAAAGATCTGAACTTGATCATCAAAGCAGACGTTCAGGGCAGCGTCGAGGCTGTCAAGCAGTCTTTGGAAAAGCTCAGCAACGATCAAGTGCGGATTCGGATTATTCACGGCGCCGTCGGTGCCATTACCGAATCCGACGTTACCCTTGCCGAGGTTTCCAATGCCATCATCATCGGCTTCAATGTCCGTCCCGGTGCTTCCGTCGCCGAACATGCCGAAGCCGCCGGTGTTGATCTCCGTCTCTATCGTATCATCTATGATGCCATAGACGATATCAAGGCCGCCATGACCGGCATGCTTGATCCCGAGTACAAAGAAGTCGTTATCGGACACGTTGAAATCCGTCAGACCTTTAAAGTCTCCGGTATCGGTACCATTGCAGGCTGTTACGTCACCAACGGCAAAATTATCCGCAACTCAGACGTCCGCATCGTCCGCAACGGCATCGTAATCTATGAAGGCAAGCTCGCCTCCCTGAAACGCTTCAAAGATGACGTCAAAGAGGTTCAGCAGGGCTTTGAATGCGGTCTGTCCTTTGAACGCTTCAATGATATTAAAGAGGGCGATGAGGTGGAGTGTTATATAATGGAAGAGATCAAACGCCAATAACCGGAAAGTCCGGGAACCGGTGCCTTTGCCGCTTCCCGAAAGGCTTGCGTATAGAAATACGCGGCGTCTTCCTGCAAACGGCAAATCCACCGGTTCCTGGACTTTCCGGCGGTGTGGGGGGAGAGGCAGAGGGTTTTGGATTTTGAATGAAGAATGGAGATTATTATGGATCGAATTGATCGTATTGCCAATGAGATGCGGCGCGTGATCAGCGATATTATTCAGAATGATATCAAAGATCCGCGGATTCCTACCGTGACCAGTGTTGTGGCAGTCAAGTTGGCGAAAGATTTAAAATATGCCAAGGTATATGTCAGCGTGTACGGATCGGAGGCAGAAAAGGCTTCGGCGCTGCTTGCGCTGAAAAGCTCGTCTGGCTTTATCCGCCATGAAATCGGGCAGAAGATGATTATTCGGTATGTACCGGAACTCACGTTTTGCATTGATGAATCCATTGAGCGCGGTGCTTATATGTCGCAGCGGATTGCGCAGGTGCGCAGAGCGGATGAAAAGGGTGCTGCGGATGGCGGTGAGAAGGGGATGGAATAAGGTTGCAGGAGTGGACACAGGCGTTGCAGTGGATCAGAGAGGCAGAGCGGATTTCTTTATTTGTGCATATCTTTGCAGATGGGGATGCGGTTGGATCTGCCTATGGCTTGGCGCATCTGCTGCGCGCAATGGATAAGGATGTTTTGCTTTATGCGGAAGAGCCGATTGATGAAAAATTATTATTTTTAGCAGATACAAAGATTTCCTGCACGATTTGGGAGCAGAACTCGGCCGACGGCCCGGCGGCAGGGCCGCATACCGCCGCAGCGGACCGGAAGACGGACCTCAGCATAGCGGTAGACTGCAGCGATGAAAAGCGCCTTGGCGGCCGCGCGGCGCTTTTTTTTCAAAGCCCGCGGACCCTGCGCATTGACCATCATGCGGTGGGGGAAGCTTTTGCTGCGTGCAACATTTGTAATCCGGATTGGGCTGCGACTGCGGAGGGCATGCTGGAGCTCGCACAGTGCCTGGGCTTTTTTCAGCCTGAGAAGGCCGAAGGTGCCGTTCTGATACCTTGTATGACGGACCGCATTGCGGAGCAGGCGGCGGCAGTCTGTTTTTATACGGGACTGGTCACAGATACCGGCTGTTTTGCTTATTCCAATGTTACCCCCGATACGCACTTTGCGGCGGCTCTTCTGCTCAAGGCAGCAGGCCAGAGTCTGCATTGGATCGGGGAGGCGGTTTTTGAAAGTAAAAAGCCGCAGACGCTGCGGCTATATGCAAAGGCGTACGGGGCAATTACGTATTACTGTGGGGGAAAAATTGCTTTTTTGCGGATTACGGAGGAGGATCTGGAAGCAACGGAAACCGAGGCGTCGGATACGGATGGGCTGTCTGCAACGCTGCGTGGAATCCAGGGCGTACATGTAGGGGTCCTGGCAAAGCCGGGAAAGGTTCCGGGTGAAATCCGATTCAGCCTGCGGTCTGACGAAGCCTGCAATGTTTCCGAAATTGCCGCTGCTTTCGGCGGCGGCGGACATGCAAAAGCCGCAGGCTGCGTTTGTCTGCAGGAAACAGATTATGAGGAATTCAAAGCAAAACTGATTGCGGAAATCGCGGCTCGGCTGCATGATGAAATCTGATAAACGGAGAGGATGAAGGTTACGGTTGGATGCGATTTTGAATATCAATAAGCCTGCAGGCATGTCGTCGTTTCGCTGTGTATCCATTGTCAGGCAGATTGTGAAAGAGAAAAAAGCGGGACACGGTGGTACGCTGGATCCGGAAGCGACGGGCATTTTACCTGTATGTATCGGAAAAGCAACCCGGTGTGCCGATTTTTTTTTGACGTATAAAAAACGGTACCGCGCGGAAATTTTTTTCGGTGCAGCTACGGATACTTGCGATATTTGGGGAGAGGCGGTACAATTTAGCAGCGGGGTATGCCCGGAACTGTTTCCGTTTGCACATGCGATTCCTGTTTCGCCGGCATGTACATATGATTCGGGCGACCTTTCGGCTGTGACTTCGGAGCGGCTGCAAAAGGCCATTCCAAAGCAGGTCGGACGGATTCTGCAAGTGCCGCCCATGTATTCCGCTATTAAAATGGACGGTATCCCGGCTTATAAGCGGGCGCGCAGGGGCGAGAACGTGGAGATGAAGGCCCGGTATGCGGATATCTATGAGATTGTACTGCTGCATTTTGTACATCACGGCGCCGGGGGCGCCTGTGCTGTCATAGAGATTGAATGCGGAAGAGGAACATATATCCGCTCACTTTGCAGGGATCTCGGCGCTGCATTGGGATGTCCGGCGTGTATGTCGCATTTGGAGCGGATCCGGTACGGCCCGCTGGCGATTGCGGAGGCTGTTACCCTTGAAACATTAGAACATGAAATCCCACGGCGCCGGGAATCCGGCGATACGGAAAGCCCGATATGGATGTATTCCATAGACGCGTTGCTGCGCGACCTGCCGTATACGGAGCTGACGCCTGCGGAAGCGGCGCGGTATCGGAATGGACAGCCCGTTATTTTACCCCAATCGGCTTTTGCAGACCTTTCCGCAGAAGCGGAACCGTGTGTTCGCCTTCGAGAAAAGGGCGCCGTACTGGCAGTTGCAAAAATACGGCCCGAACCGGAAGGATATCGGCTTGTGCCGTTTAAATATTTTGGATAAG
>USLW01000250.1 GCA_900555605.1 uncultured Clostridium sp.
GCGCCGAATCGAGCCAGCATGGCGGTCTCCAAAGAGAGAATCGATATTAGGGCGGCGATCAGATTGATTCCCTTAGCCGCCGATACCACCGGACTGGCGTGATTCCTGTATTTTATAAAATTTATCACGGAAATAATGACTGCATAGAACGCATAGGCGGCCATTGCGTAAATCAGCATGCCGGGATAGGTATATCCCCGATTTTGATGTACCATAAAAATGACGATTACCGTCAGCGCCTGGTTCATCAGGCACAACAGAATTCCGCATAAACGATATTGCCGCAGCTCAGCGGCGAGATTCTGTCCAGCGGAATTTTGATTTGCATGGCGGAGAAGAAAAAAGCGCATTGCTGCCAGCAGCATATAATAAACGGCAAGGGAGAGAAACCAAACGGAACGGTAATAGATTCCTGCCGTAAGCTTGACTGCAATATACAGCAGATTGACCAGAAAACCCCGGGACAGCGCGCATACGGTACGGAAATGGATATCCTCCCGGAATCGCCGGACGACGCGGAACGCTTCCGCTTTTTTCAGCAGAGCAGGCATAGCGTTCTTATGGCGCATTGCCTGCAGGATTCCGGCCAATCCCGTTGATACGAGGATCAGCGCGTAGGCGGACAGAATATATGAAAAATAGCACAAAGCCGAGCCGTTCATTCCGGAGGCAAGCACATAAATGACGAGCGTAAAGGAAGGAATGGCAATGAGTGCTGTGAGCAGCGGCGGCAGAAAAAATATTTTTTTGAAGAGGTCATTCAGCCGTTTCATTTTTTCCTCCTAAGCCGCACGGATTCCAGCGGCTTTTTTTGCCCGCCTTTTCTGCAGAGCCGCCGCGGACTGCATAGGCACCTACTTTATTATATCACAGCGCCGTCATTTTTCTATCCGTATGGAAAATCAAACCGCCGCGGCTCCATACATGTCCGGGCATACGCAATCTGAAAAATTTTTATAGGAAGGTGCTTTTAATCCGGACAGGTTTTGTCCGGGTTTGCCGCTATAATGAAAATCGTTCCCCAGCGATTGAAAGCACATATGCAGCGGGCCCGGCGATTTCATCAGCGTACGTACCAAGGGGAATTATTTTCAATGGAAAGGAGCGGAGACATATGATTCAAATCAACGCATCGGGGCTGTCCTGGGGCGACTGTCAATGGCTGCATCACTTTTTGTATTATTATGCAGGACTGCCTGAAGATGCCTTTTTCGGCAAAGAAACGATTACGCTGAGGGGCCTGCTTGATGCGCAGACACATCGGCAGGTGGAAGCATTGCTGACAGAGAAAAAGATTCCCTTTACTGCCGGTGAAGATTCGCCTTCTGCGCCGCAGGCACAGAGCAGCCCGGAGGGAGCCCCTGCGTCCGCCCGGGTGCTGCCCATTACCGGCGCGAAGCAGATCACATTATTTCAGAACCATGCGCTGCTCATGCAGATCCCGCTTTGCAGTGAGGCCGTCCTGCCATGGTATTACTGCAATTTTATCAATATCTGCTATTATAAAAACCATTGGTTCGATTATACGGATTATATTAATTTCTATGAAAAGGTATGCCATTTTACGCGTATTACGTATGATGCGTTTTTTGATTTCAACAATGAGAAGACCTTTACCGCTGCAATCGATCATAATTATTATGTGTATTTATGGGTAAATAAACGCTGTCTTCCCGGGACGGAGGCCTATGAAAAAAAGGAGGATATCCATCCGATTTTAATTTATGGGTATGACCGGAGAAAGGAATCATACTGCTGTGCGCATTTTGAAATCAATCAGGGCGTGCTTTATACCGAGATGCCTGCCGCAGCTGTTCATAAGGCATTTGAAAGTGCCAGGCTGCACGGCATGGGGCTGACGGACCGTCCGGTTGCTTATGTCCTCAAGCCGCATCTGCACTGCGGTACATATAACTATTTTTGGCCGCGCTTTTTACAGGAGCTGCACCATTATCTGACCGGCAGAGGCAGAGCGGACGAGCTGTACTTCAGCATCCGGAATCCGCCAGATTACGCATATTTATATTTTGGACTCGATGTTACGGAGGAACTGATCAAAGGGCTGAAAAATCATGAAAGGACTGCGTTTGATTACCGGCTGTTTCATATGGTAACGGAAAATAAAAAGCTGCTGCTGGAGCGCTTGGAATATGCCAATGAAAACAAATGCGGCGGCAGGCTCGGTGCGGAGATCGCAGCATTCCGGCGGCTCGTGGGGGAATATGAAGCCATCCGGGCGCGATATATCCGATACGCGCTGCTGGAAACAAATATGCGGACATTTTACCCGCCGCCGCGCAGCCCGGAGGCTGTAGAAAAATTATGTGCCATGATCCGAACTGCGGCGGGCCGGGAGCGTGCGCTGCTGACAAGGCTGTATACCGGGTGCCTTTTGTACCTGTCTTCAGAAAGGGAATTCGGCTACGCGAATTTAATTGATCATACCGCTTTTCGCGGAATTCTTGAGAACGGACGGCTAAGATATGCGATTCAGTTTACGCCTGAGACAGCGTTCGATTATATCCGGATTTCAGCATTTCACCGTGACATCAGAGGCACAGCAGCCATTGGGTTTCCGACGCCGGTCTGCGAAAAGATAGAGGACGGGCGGGATCTGATTTTTGAGACACCTGATATGAAGGTGAAAGAAATTTCGTTTGAGCTAAACCGGTTTTCAGTCGATGAACAGAATCCGCCGCTTTGCGTATACGCCTGCCGGAGCAATCTGCGCGGCCTTTTAGAAAAAGCGGAATGCTCCAGTATTTATTCCGGACGAACGGATCTGACCTTTTTGCCGGAAAATACGCTGAGCTTTGATAAGAACACATTTTGGTGCCCGGAGCCGGAGGATCGGGCGCGGTTTATCCGATATACGCTGAAGGAGGCAGCGGCGTTTGAACGCCTGGTGATCCTGCAGCATTACGGTGCCGTGCGGGTGCGGCGCTTTCGCGTGGATTACAGTATGGACGGCACCTACTGGCATACTGCCGCGGCAGTGGGGTCGGATATCGGAAATACCGTATTTACACAGACCTTCCCCAAGATCCGGGCGCGGTTTGTGAAGCTGATCATTGAAGCAACTGCAGCAGATGGGACAGGGTATGATATGCCCAATATTTGTTTCTTTGATATCTGCTGAGCGTTGGCCGGCCGGCGAAAAACAGGCGATTGTATGAAAAATATTTATCAGGAGGCTTGCAGTTATGCATTCATATCAATATGAGATATTACTTACAAAGAAGGAATATGAAACCATTTCCGCTGATTTCGGGAATGAAGCGAAGCGTGTGCTTCAGATTGATTTTTTTTATGATACCCCGGAACTGTTTCTGGATAGGCCGCCGGAATCGTCCGGGAACATTCCCATGTCCGTAAAAGAACAAGGCACCACGGTCAGGATTCGTCACCGGGAGGGCGTTCTGCAGGGGACGATCCTGCAGCAGCAGGCCCGGGCGGATCTGCCTTATCCCAACGAAACGTGCTTTACGGTTGAACGGCTGCCTTTGACCTTGGACTATAACGGTAAAACGCTGCGGCTGTGCGCGCAGCTTATTACGGAACGCCTGCAGATTACCCCCGGGGCCGGAATAGAGCTCCTGCTGGATAAAAACTATTATTACGGAATCGTGGACTATGAGCTGACAATTGCATACGAAAAAACGGCGTTGTATGAGCTGCAGCTGCTTCAGGAGCGGCTTGCCGTGCTCTGCGGAATTGCTCCGTACGGACGAAACCGCTGGAGCTGCGGCGTCGGAGCTGCGGCGCCTGACAGTATGTGCAAATCAGACCGTTTATTTGCTGGGTTAGTTGAAAAAGTAAATGTAACCGTGAAGTAGTAAATGCACCCCCCAAAAGGCTAAAATATGAGAAATTTCAGAAAATTCTGTACTTTGGGTAAGGAAGCCTGCAAATAAAAAGTCAAGCCTGCAGCAGGACTTGAGAGAAAAAATTTTTG
>USLW01000251.1 GCA_900555605.1 uncultured Clostridium sp.
CTGAGGAACCTCCGGTTCCTTCACCTCCGGGCGCGCTATGGTATTGTGCGGGTTTGTGGGCTTTTACCACACGATCACAGGGGATTTTCTTTTTCGTTTCGATAAAAGGATTGTCTCTGCACCAGCGTCGCTGCCGCTGATGCCAACGCCGAACAACGCTTCAGTGTCTACCGTTGAGATTGGGAGCGGCAGCGGCGCAAAAAGGAAATCAATGCGTCATACAAAACAATAACAACCGTGTTCCGTGAACGCGTGGCATAAGGCGTCAAATTTGTACACGGTATAGCGTGCGCGGATTCTTAAACCGCAGGTTTAAGTGGCGTTTTTGGTTACTTTTGCCGCCAAGGGCAAAAGTAACTCGCCCCGGGGCGCGAAACACCCTCCAAAAACGGGCGGATGTGGGCATCCGCCCCTACGAAAAGGTGCGGTGGAACTCCGTAGGGGCCGACGACTCTGTCGGCCCTATCGATGGCGGTACGGTCATCGTTCGGGCGGACAGAATCGTCCGCCCCTACAACGGTTTGACGATACCCTGCCGGATGCCGGACGGCAACAGCCCCCTGCAAATCAACGCATTACTACAACTATCCCTTTCAGAAAGAAGGCTATCATATGGAACAACGCATCGGTATCGAACGCATGGAGGAGGCCATCAATCTATTCGGCTCCTTTGATGAGAATATCCGCCTGCTGGAGACGGAGTTTCAGGTACAGGTGGTGAACCGGGGCGGCGAGATCGTCATCTCCGGTGAGCCGGAGAACGTGATGCTGGCGGAAAAGGCCGTACAGGCCCTGCTGACACTCAGCGCCAAGGGCGAGGCCATCAACCAGCAGCACGTGCGGTACGTCATCGGACTGTGCCGCAGCGGCCAGTCCGAGCGCATCAGCGAGTTGACCCAGGACGTGATCTGCATCACCAGCAAGGGACGGCCCGTGAAGCCCAAAACCATCGGCCAGAAGCAGTATGTGGACTCGGTGCTGCACAACACCGTTACCATCGGCGTAGCCCCCGCCGGTACCGGCAAGACGTATCTGGCGGTGGCCATGGCAGTCACTGCGTTTCGTAATCATGAGGTATCCCGGATTATTTTAACACGTCCGGCTGTGGAGGCCGGCGAAAAATTGGGATTTCTGCCGGGAGATCTGCAAAGCAAGGTGGACCCTTATCTGCGGCCCTTATATGATGCGCTGTATGATATCATGGGAATTGAAAGCTATACAAAGCATTTTGAACGCGGCGCTATTGAGATTGCACCGCTGGCATATATGCGCGGCCGGACGCTGGATGATTCTTTTATCATTTTGGATGAGGCCCAGAACACCACCGCGGAGCAGCTGAAAATGTTTTTAACCAGAATCGGACAAGGCTCCAAGGCAGTGGTTACAGGAGATGTGACGCAGATTGATCTGCCGCCGGATAAAACCTCGGGTTTGAAAACGGTACCCGGCATTTTAAAGGATGTAGAGGATATTGCTTTTATCTCTCTTTCCGATAAAGATGTGGTCCGCTGCAGATTAGTTCAGGATATTATCCGTGCGTTTGAATTGTATGAAAACGGGCAAAAGCGCAGAATGCCGCCGGGACGCGCCGGTACAAAGAGAGTGGGGGCCAAAGAATCATGACGTATCGGTGTGACATACAGACGGATGAGGCATATGAAGAAAAAACGGAGCTTCTTTGTTTTTGTCGGAACGTAATTGCGCGCATATCGGAACAGTTTTTTTCAGGCGGCATTGTGGAAGAAGCGGCGGCATTCTGTGCGAAGCGGGGATGTCCGGCGGCGGAATTTTCCGTACTGCTGACAGATAACGGTGGCATTCGGGAATTGAACCGCGATTTCCGGAATATAGATGCGCCTACGGATGTACTGTCCTTTCCTGAACACGAATTATGGGAAGGAAAAGGTGATTTTTGCGAACAGTGTGTGGACCCGGAAACAAAGCATTTATTCCTGGGCGATATTGCGGTTTCTGTCGAGCGTATGCGGCAGCGGAATACGGCCACTCGGAAGAACGGGAGCTGGCTTTTTTAGTCTGTCACGGTTTGCTCCATCTATTCGGATATGACCATTTAAATGCGGCAGAAGAACAGCATATGACGGCTGCGGCGGAGGAGGTTCTATCACGGGCCGGATATGTCCGATAGCGGTGATTTTCGCTTCTGTTTACGGGAATTTATGAAAGGGTGAAGGCTTTATGAAATTTTATTCAGGCTTCATTACGGTAGTCGGAAGGCCGAATGTCGGTAAATCGACATTAATTAATTGCCTTGCAGGTGAAAAAATTGCGATTACGTCTCCGAAGCCCCAGACAACCAGGAACAATCTGCGCGCGATTATTACGGATGAGGCGCATCAGATGATTTTTATCGACACCCCGGGACTGCATGTCCCGAAGAATAAATTAGGGGAATATATGGTTCAAGCGGCGGCATCCTCTCTGAGTGATGTGGATGCGGCGGTATTCGTATGCGATGCATCCGATAAAACCGTGGCCCGCGGTGATCTGGAAATTATGAACAGGCTGCGGGCGCTGAAGGAGACGCCCGTTTTTCTGGCGCTCAATAAAATCGACTTGATCCC
Organism: uncultured Clostridium sp.; assembly: GCA_900555605.1. Classification (GTDB taxonomy): domain Bacteria; phylum Bacillota; class Clostridia; order UBA1212; family UBA1255; genus UMGS1851. Next base: position 2,583 of record USLW01000251.1, read on the forward strand.
CAAGGAACGGCTGCTGGAACGCATCCGCGTCTTGTCTGCAGAGATGGATTTTCGGGAGATTATTCCGCTGTCAGCTGTGAAGGGCGACGGCGTCGAGATTCTGCGGAAGGCACTGCTCGAGATTCTGCCGGAAGGTCCGAAGTATTTCCCGGGGAATATCGTTACGGACAGTACGGTAAGAGAAATTTCAGCTGAGATCATACGGGAAAAGGTCCTGTTTTTTACAAATGAAGAGGTGCCTCACGGCGTTGGCATTGAGATTATACAATTCAAAGAGGCCGGCAAATCCGCGGGCGTTTGTAATATTGAAGCAAATATTCTGTGCGAGAAGGCTACGCATAAAGGAATTTTGATCGGAAAGGACGGAAGCATGCTGAAGCGCATCGGCAGTTCTGCCCGCCGTGATATTGAAAAATTAATGGGCGGACGGGTAAATCTGCGGCTGTGGGTAAAAGTCAAAGAGGATTGGCGGAATCATCCGGGGATGCTGCGGGAATTGGGCTTTCAATAATGTCGGAAGAGAAATATATCACGGTGAAGGGGATTGTACTGAAGGAGTCGGCGCTTGGGGAAAATGATAAGCTGCTGACGGTCTTTTCCGGTGAACGGGGCAGGCTTAGCGTTGCGGCAAAGGGGGCGAGACGGCCGAAAAGCCGTTTTCTTGCGGCAGCGCAGCTTTTTTCTTACGGAAAGCTGGAACTGTACGCCGGCAAAAGCATGTATGTGCTCCGGGGCGCGGAATTAATTGAGAACTTCTACCAGATTCGCTGTGATCTTGACAGGCTGACGGCTGCCAGCGAAATCAGCAGGCTCGTACTGCGGGTAGTCCAGGAGAATCTGCCGGACGAAGAAACGGCGCAGCTGATCCTGCATACATTTTATTATTTAAATAAGGGAACCAGGGCACCGCGGCTCCTGACAAGTATATTCCGTCTGCGGCTGCTGTGTATCCAAGGCTTTCTATCGGGAGAAGCTGTGCAGGAGGAGCTGAACCGCATAGGCTTTTCTCAGCAGGGAACCGCGCGTGCGGTTATGCATATCTGTGAAGCGGAGCCTGAAACATTGTTTCGCTTTTCCGTTTCCGATGCGGTACTGGATGAAATCGACGGGCTGAGCGCGCTGCTGGTTCGGGAGACGATATAGCCGCGGACAACAGCCCGGGCAGTAAAGAAGGAGGATCGCATGTATTACTATATTGTCATTGACAGCTTTGGCATCGGTGCGGACAGGCGTGCGGCGGAGTATGACGACTGCGGGGCACATACCGCATATCATGTCAGCCGGGCGGTTCCGGGGCCTAAATGGAAATTTCTGCAGCGGCTTGGACTGGGTAATTGCTGCCGG
>USLW01000252.1 GCA_900555605.1 uncultured Clostridium sp.
AAACAAGAAAAAGCCCATTGTTGGTTGTCACAACAGGCTTTTTCGGCATTTTGATATGTGATTGCACAGTAGTGGTCAAATGGTGGTCAAAAAGCAAGTACGGAAAATGTAGAAATTGAAAATATTAGGAATTTAATCGCTTGCGGATTTTTACCATGTGGTTTTTTACTGGTTGGTCGATAGGTTCGTTCACTCCAAATTCACATTGCGCGCGATTTACATAGGTTAAAAAATTTCCTCTACCTGACGTTGCTCCTTTTCGTGAGTATAACATATATAAGTTGCGCAAGGAAGGATTATGCCCAGCTTTTCGCTGAAGGACAATTGATCGGGCTTTCTTTCCCATGCGATAGTAGTACTTTGAAATAGTCTTGCCCCTGATATGAATGTGTGTACCATCAAAGGTAAAGCCAAGAAAGTTAATGTATCGATTTTGACCATTTGAGTTAGAATCAAATACTGTTGCTACATTTTCTACGGAAGTTCCACTGTAATAGAAGTATTGCGTTTTATCTGGCTGTAATGTCAAATGCTTGACACCATGCAAAATACTCTTTATGTGGCTAAAAGCATCCGTTGCAATTTGCTTTTCTTCACACGGAATGATGATACAAAAGTCATCGCTATAACGCATATAGAATCCATTTAAAGCGGACACATAATCAACAATAGCTTTATCACAGTCAAGCATATAGACATTGGCCAATAATGCACTTATCGGCGAGCCCTGTGGAATCCCATAAGCATTAGGGTTCTTTTGCAAAAATGCATGCTTGTATTTGCGAAAATCATAGGGGGATAGTACTCGATCTTTCTTGTTTAGTTCTTCGTGTGACTTGAGGTGATTTAAAGTCAGTAAATCATTTAAATCCCATTTGCAATATTTTGTAACACTCTTATAGACTGCATAATAGTCATCAGGCAGTTGGCATACCCCAAGTAATTGACAAAGTTGTTGCTTGAGATAGAGGTGATCCAAATTATCGAAGAAGTTTGTGAAATCGCCAATCATGATATAGCACGGCGCATTTTTTTGATGAAAGAAAAAGCGTCGTGAGAAAAATGGATGTTATTCTTTTTCAAATCAGATCTGTAAGCTACAACTGAATCAGAAATATCAATCTCATGAACCCTTTTGATGTACATTTCATCAAGTAGATGATTATAATATTGATAGATGCATCGGTCTATATGTGATGCATAACATATCTCTCGCTTCTTTATTTTCTTGCCTTTATCTTTTGAATATTTCTCAAATTCAATTGTATAGTGAATAAAGGGATAAAAGGCGTGAGTGGCTACTTTCTCTGGGGAAGTAATATAATCGCTGCATTTGCTTAAATCAGTTCGAAAATCGAAATGCGCATATGAGCGTTTACTTTTTCTAATAGCAAAATCGCTGTGAACCCATTCGGATGGCGACATTGTATTCTCCTCCCATAAAGGCGAAATACCCACCAACACGGAGGATAGCATTCCTAAGTTGGCGGGTATACGTGAAAACTCTGTATTTGGTTTTGCTCACTGAATACTCAATGCTTGTGAACCTGAAACACAGGCTATCCAAATGCACTCAATCATCAGTTATGGTATAATTGATGAAGAAAGAGGTGCTATCAAGATGTTCTTGTTCTTCGCACTGGTCGCAGCCGCGCGGCTGTGGTCAGGGTCAAAGATTCTCGATGAAATTCTTTCAAATCTCATAGTCGAACAGTTGACAACAATTCTTTTCCTATATGCCTACACATATAGCATATTCAATATAAAGCAAATCTCATTCCGATGCAAGTACATAAGGGTTAATATTTTATGAATTTTGCAATGTCTAAGTAAAAATCACTTACAGCAGCGTTATTTTAGCACAGTTTTATATCCCTGAAATTTGTGCAGCAGCCTGTTGCACAAATTCGGATTTGTTAGACAACCATCTCATCAAACAGAACCTTCAAAAAATCATCCACGCCGCCTGCAGCCTGAATTGTGGCAATCATTAAATCATCCGGGTCAACACGGGCAAAATCAATGACATATCCCGCATGGCGGGCAAGCTGCGAAAGAAAAACACGCTGGGTTCTGCCGTTGCCCTCTCGGAATAGGTGAAGCTCATTCGTTCGCTCGTAAAAGTCTACTATGGCAGAAATGAAGTGCGCTCTGTCTAAGCCTACAAGAAAATTCTGCTTTTTTAATCTGGCAAAGATGGCTTTCGCTGTGCTTTCAATTTGCGCAGCGGGGCAAAACTGTGTGCCTTTCTTCGAAATATCCACCGTTCGCGGCTTGCCCGCCCATTCGTATAAATCTTCAAACAAAAAGCGATGAATCGCACAGTAATGTGCAAAATCGAAACTTTCTGCTAAAGGTTTTTCTTCCCATAAAGCAGCCTTAGCTGGAACGATCGTACCTTCCACGGCATCCAAGTCGGACTGATTTTGAATGCCAAGTATATTTATTAACACCACGGTGCCCGGATAGCACCCATCCTGCAAAGAATCCACTGCATAGTTTGCCATAGCATTTTACCCTCGCTGCGCCCTGCGGCGTGCCAGAATTTCAGCAGCTAAGGTGCGGGCATCTACTTTGCCGTCCATCAGGCGGCGGCAGTCGGCACGGGTCTGTTCGGTGACTTCATACCCCTCGATGCGCGAAGAAGCCAAAGCATTTTCCAATGCCTGTTCACGAGTAATTGGTGCCATATACAAAACCGCCTTTCGTTTTTTCATCAATTATATACGATAAGGCAACCAAATGCAATTTTTCTTGCAAAACTTCTTACCGCTTATTCCATAACCACCTGCATCAGCTTATCGTAGCTGTCCACCACATCGTAGACGACGCTGTCGTTGCTGATGGCGGCAAAGTGGGCTTTGGCGCATTGAATCTTTAGGTCCTCAACGCCGCGCAGTTCATTGCGGTCAAGCAGGGTCGTGCCTTTGGTTTCGGCAATAAAATAGATATGCTTGACCGTTCCCTCGTGGAAGGCAATCGCCCAGTCCGGGTTGTACTTACCTACCGGCGTGCTGATGAAAAAACTGCCGGGCAGCTTGACATACACGGCAATTTTGTCGCAAACATCCAGCTCGTGGGCAAAGCGGCGCTCGTTGTCGGAATCGTAAATCACATAATTGTACAGGCTGCGGTCGGCGGGCATGGCGTTTACGCCCTGTCTGCCGTGCAGGTTTGCCAGCATAAAGATGTCGGCGCTGTACGATTCCTCCAGCCTGTTGTAGGTGATATGCTCAATGATCATATCCGCCTTTTGGTTGTTGATGATTTTTCCCGCCTTGATGATAAAGTCCTCCGGGTTCAGTTTATATTGGGCAAACACAAGCGGGGCAATGCCCTGCAAAATGGCGGCAATCGTGGCGCGGGTCAAGCCGGTTTCCTCCACCAGCTTGCCCACAAGGTCGTAGCGCACATTGCCCAGTGCCACGCGGTCAGCGGCGTCCTGATCGTTGTGTCTTTTGACAAACGCCTGCCCCTGCTCCAGCTGTTCGCGGGAGGTCAGCCTGGCGGTCAGCTCGCCGTATTCGGTTTTGACATACACCTTGGAAATATTCAGGTGGGCGTCCAGCGCCCGCACCGAACGGTCGATCAGCTCCTGCGTGTCAAAGGAAACGGTGTAAAAGGTTTTGCGGTTGATGCGCTGCCACAGCTTGGCAAATGCAGAAAATGACGCCAAGACCAAGCTGAACGAGAGCGCCCAACTTGTCACCGGCATCCATTGCAGGGTAATACTGAAAATCAATGCTCTCCCAGCCGATAAGAAAACAAATTTCTTACCAGACGAAATTCGTCTTATGCGTACTACTGTAAATCAACTGAGAAATGAACAGCTGGCAAAAGGTTAGTACACGGACGCGGCAGATGATATGCTACTAAAATTATTCTAAAAAACAAAACTTACACGAAAAAGAAA
>USLW01000253.1 GCA_900555605.1 uncultured Clostridium sp.
ACTCTTGCAACATATTCTTTTATTTTATTCGAGCCATCCAGAAGGGAAAACTCGGTATGCACATGGAGATGGGTAAATGCCATTTTCTTTCTTCCTATTCGTTAAATTTTTGAATCTGCTCTTCCAGAAAAGCCGGATCATCAAAGTAATTGATCTTCATGGCCGCTTTGACTTCACTTAATGTCTGGGCTGCTGTCTCTGCTGCCACTTCGCTGCCTTTTTTCAAAATCTCTGAAATGACTGTACATGCTACCGCTTTACGATTCAGATGAAAATTTAAATATCCCCCGGACACTTCCATTCGCTGGACCACATTTGCCAGCAACGCTTCTGCCTGAAGCGCCTCCATGATTTCGCCGGCAATTACCGGCGGCCCTTTTCGAAGTTTTTTTGCAAAAGGAAAGCAAGGAAACGCCACATCCCCCATTTCCGGACTCGGCGGCACTGCCAGCATTTTTTCTAATACGGCACAGGATTCCTCCGGAAGAACCTTTTGAATTGCCGCAGCAATGATTTGTTTATAATTCATCATTCCGTTTCATTCCTTTCCTTCTCTCACATCTGCTTTTTCCGCTTCCTCGCCGGCGGCCTCAATGCCGTTGGCGCCGCAGCTCTGTTTCATATAAAGTGTTCCGACCGTGTTCAACGTCGCATACAGCACGGTCTGGTACGCGGGTTCCAGCGGGAAAAACGAAACAAAGCAGCAAATCAATGCGCTGATAAAATACAGGCGTATGTGTCTGCTTGCAGAAAAGGCCCACGCGATTGCAAGCAGCACGGCAAGCATCAGCCATAGTGCGGTGTAAAAATTTCCGCCTGCCACAAAAATCTGTATAAACTGCTGTCCGATTCCCGCCAAGACATTTCTCATAACGCTTATACCACGATATTGACAATCCGGCCCGGTACGACAATTACTTTTTTAACGGCTTTGCCTGCTAAAATTCCTTGTACCCGGTCATCCGCCAGAACAAAACGCTCCGTCTCTTCTTTATTCAGAGAAGCGGGCACCATGATGCGGCCTCTGACTTTACCGCAGATCTGTACCGCCAGTTCTGTTTCATCCTTTACCAGTGCGCTTTCATCATAGACCGGCCAAGTCTGCTGGTAGATCGGCGCTGTATCGAATGCCTGTCTTTGCCAAATCTCTTCCGTCATATGCGGCGCTACGGGATTGAGCAGCAGCAGCAGTGTCTTATAGTCTCCCCTTGACAACGCGCCGTTGGCATAAATCTCATTTACAAGAGACATCATGGCAGCGGCAGCTGTATTGAACTTCATCCGTTCATAGTCTTCCGAAACCTTTTTTATTGCAAAATGGACGGCCGGCCGAAGCTTTTCAGAGATCGCCTCTTCCTCTGTCAGCAGGTCCTGCAGCTTCCAGACGCGGTCCAGAAATCGGTAGCAGCCCCGGGCGCCCTGCGTCGACCACGGAATCGCCTGATCAAAAGCACCCATAAACATTTCATACAACCGAAACGCATCCGCACCGATTTCCGCAACAATATCGTCCGGATTCACCACATTTCCCCGGGATTTCGACATTTTTTCTCCATTTTCCCCTAAAATCATCCCGTGAGAGGTCCTTTTTACATACGGTTCGGGACAGGTGGCTTCCCCAGTATCGTACAAAAATTTATGCCAGAAACGCGAATAAAGCAAATGCAGTGTGGTATGCTCCATTCCGCCGTTATACCAGTCTACGGGCAGCCAGTATTTCATTGCCTGCTCCGATGCCATACACCCTGCATTATGCGGGTCCGTATAACGAATAAAATACCAGGAGGAACCGGCCCACTGCGGCATCGTGTCTGTTTCCCGCTTTGCCGGTGCTCCGCACCTCGGGCACGTTGTATTTACCCATTCCGGCACATTGACCAACGGAGATTCTCCGCTGTCGGTCTGCACATAATTATCGATTTCCGGAAGCATCACGGGAAGTGCATGCTCCGGTACCGGAACCCATCCGCAGTGCGCACAATAGACCAGCGGAATCGGCTCTCCCCAATAGCGCTGACGGCTGAATACCCAGTCTCGCAGCTTATAATTGACCTTCGGCGTCCCGAGACCTTTTTCTGCCAGCCATTCTGTGATGGCCCGTTTGGCCTCTTTCACCTGCATGCCGTCCAAAAAGCCGGAATTGACCATGACGCCATTCTCAATATCGGTATATGCCGCGCGCTGAACATCGCCGCCTGCCACTACCTCAATGATCGGCAATCCGAATTTTGAAGCAAAGGCCCAGTCCCGTTCATCGTGAGCAGGTACTGCCATAATTGCCCCTGTACCGTATGAAATCAGTACGTAATCTGAAATCCATACAGGAATTTCGCTGCCGTTCACCGGATTGATTGCAGTCACGCCTTTTAGGGCAACGCCGGTTTTCTCTTTTGCCAGTTCGGTCCGTTCAAAGTCGGATTTCTTTGCGGCCTCCGTCTTGTACTGCAGAACAGCTTCATAATTTTCAATATATGGCTTCAAGCGCGGAATGATCGGATGCTCCGGAGACAGCACCATATACGTTGCACCAAAGAGCGTATCCGGACGCGTCGTATAAACCGTCAAATTTTCGTTGATACACGGCAGTGTGAAATGAACCTCGGCGCCTTCGCTTCTGCCGATCCAATTCCGCTGCTGCGTTTTGACCTTTTCTATAAAATCTACATGCTCCAGGCCGTCCAGCAGCTTTTGCGCATAGTCCGTGATTTTCAACATCCACTGGCTTTTCACCTTGCGGATGACTTCTCCGCCGCAGCGTTCGCAGACCCCGCCGACAACTTCCTCATTTGCCAGACCAACTTTACACTGTACACACCAGTTAATGGGCATTTCTGCCTTATAAGCCAATCCCTTCTCAAACAGCTTCAGAAAAATCCATTGCGTCCACTTATAATAATCCGGATCTGTCGTGTTGATTTCCCTGGACCAATCAAAAGAGAACCCCAGCATTTTGAGCTGACTTTTAAAATGCGCGATATTTGCGGCGGTTACCTTTGCGGGATGCACCTTATTTTTGATTGCAAAATTTTCAGTGGGCAATCCGAAGGCATCCCAGCCGATGGGAAATAAAACATTATAGCCTTCCATTCTGCGTTTTCTTGCAATGATATCCATCGCCGTATTGGAACGGGGATGGCCCACGTGCAATCCGTTCCCCGAAGGATAAGGAAACTCAATCAAGCCGTAGAATTTTGGCTTACTGTAATCATCTGAAGCTTCAAATGCTTTATTCTCATCCCATATTTTCTGCCATTTTTTTTCAATTTCCGCCGGGCAGTACGGACCGGCTGCTGTTTTTTTCATATGGTTCCTTCCTTTCCGCAGAAACTGTTTATTTCCGATCAGCCATATCCTGATATTGATGCTTTGTGCCCACGTGCTTATAAGCAGGCCGTATAATCCTGTTTCCGGCCACCAGCTCTTCCATCCGGTGCGCACACCAGCCCGCGATTCTGGAAATCGCAAAAATGGGGGTATACAGCTCTTTTGGAATATTCAGCATAGAATACACAAATCCGGAATAAAAATCCACATTGGCGCAGATTTCTTTAGAATTATGCTTTATCTCGTCAAAAACGCCCGGAGAAAGCTTTTCCACTAAATCATAAAGCGCAAACTCTTTATCGCAGCCGCAGACCGCAGCCAGTTCCGCTGCCTTCCGTTTCAGCAAAATTGCGCGGGGATCTGATTTCGTATAGACAGCATGGCCCATTCCGTAAATCAGGCCGGTCCGGTCATACGCTTCCCGATTCATAATTTTCAGCAGATAACGCCGTACCTCGTCGCTGTCCGTCCAGTCTGACACATGAGTCTTGATATCCTCCATCATGTCAATCACTTTCAGATTTGCGCCGCCGTGTTTTGGTCCTTTCAGGGAACCAATGGC
>USLW01000254.1 GCA_900555605.1 uncultured Clostridium sp.
CAATATTGTTCTATGGACCATGGGCAGCCTGTCAAATGCGTCCTGGAAATCCGTGCTCCCTGCTGCCGCGGTAATCGTGCTCTGCGGCGGCTGTATACTGTGCTTCGCACGTAATTTAAACATTATGGCTACCGGAGAGGAAACCGCGGAATCTTTGGGTGTGCATGTAGAACGGAGCAAGCTGCTCTTACTTTCATTTTCTGCGCTGATTGTGGCTGTCTGTGTGGCAAATTGCGGTGTAATCGGTTTTGTGGGCCTGATTATTCCGCATATTGTCCGTTTGATGGTCCGGCCCGATCATCGGGTGCTGCTTCCGTTTTCCGCGGTAATCGGAGGAATGTTTATGCTGATCTGTGATACGCTGGCGCGCAATCTTCTGCCTTGGCTGACTGCATCCGCCGCGGAAATGCCGGTGGGCGTCATTACTTCATGCTTTGGAGCGCCTTTTTTTATTTGGCTGCTTCTGCGCAGTAAAAAGCGGATGCCGCAGTAAGGAGCGTGATTTGCGTATGCGGGATACGAACGGCAGACCGCTCGGCGGTGTGCAGCCGGAAAATAAAAAGAAAGCTGTCATTTTGCGTGCGGAACACGTATCTTTTTCTTATTGTGCGGGTAAAATGAGCAGCAAGAGCGGCCTTCCGGAAGCAGTGCGGGATGTAAATGCGGACTTTCATTCCGGACAGCTGATTGTCATCATTGGGCCCAACGGTTCCGGAAAAACCACGCTGTTAAAATGTCTGGCCTCCATTTACCGGAACTATTCCGGACGTATATATGCCGCGCTGCAGGCCGGAAGGGACGGCGCGCCGCAGGCCATGACGGATATGCGCCTTTTGAAGGGCAGAGCCCGGGGCCGGCTGGTGTCCTATGTGCCGCAGAACACCAATGTGGATTTTGATTTTACCGTACATGAGATTGTGCTGATGGGACGCAACCCGCATTTAGGATACTTTTCGTCGGAAGGGGAGGCGGATCTGGCGGTAGCCCGTACCTGTATGGAAGAAATGGGAGTATGGGAGCTGCGGGACAAAATCGTCCGTGCAATTAGCGGCGGTGAACGGCAGCGGGTTGTGATTGCCAGGGCACTGACGCAGCAGGCCCCGCTTATGCTGCTGGACGAACCTGCCTCTATGCTGGATATCTATCACCAGGTGGCGATTATGGAACTGCTGCGCAGGCATGTCCGCACAGAAAACGGTACTGTGATCACGGTTATGCATGACCTGAACATGGCCGCCAAATATGCGGATGAAATGATTCTGATGGACCGAGGCGCCATTGCGGCCCGCGGCCGGCCGGAACAGGTCCTTACAGCGCAGATGATAAAACAGATCTATCATGTAGAGGGAACCGTGACCGATGCCTTCGGAAGCCCCGTGTTTTTTGTAAAATAAGCTGAGAAAAACGAATCAATCCAGAAAATGCGCCGCTGTCAAGCGCAGGAAGATGAGGAGTAAATATGAAAGACGATTATCAAATATTAAATGAACTGCAGGCGGGGGCGGCCGCGCTGCGTACCGCGCAGACTGCCTTGGATTGGGGGCTGCAGACAGATGCACCGGTGCAGTCCGCAGAAGCTACGGGAAAAGCAATGGGGCTTTTAGCCGCGGAAGAAATGCGGCTGCTGGTAAATGACCGTGTCGGTGCTTGCCTATCTGCCCTCGCGGAGACACCGCGGATAGACCCGGTGGAGCAGGCTGTAATAAAGGAATGGAATCGGATTTATCGCGATATGAAATCAGTCCCGCCGGAAATCGTGGGGGAGTACGCGGAGCTGTGCGGCGTTGCACAGGCCGTATGGGAACAAGCCAAGGCACATAGCAATTATGAACGATTTGCGCCGTATCTGGAAAAATTAATTTCTCTGCAGATCCGGATAACGCAGTACCGTGATACACAGGGAAAAAGCACCTACGATGCGCTTTTGAACGATTATGAGGAAGGATACACCACAGAACGCCTGGATTCTTTTTTTGATGAATTAAAATGCATGCTGATTCCGCTGTGCAAAAAGGCGGCAGAGCGCCACCGGCAGATTGATAAATCCTACAACTGCCGAACCTATCCGGCGGAAAAGCAGCGGGCCTTCTGCACATATCTTGCGGCGTATGCGGGATTTGATTTCGAAAGGGGAATGCTGCGGGAGAGTGTCCATCCGTTTACCACACAGCTCCATAATCAGGATGTGCGCATTACCACCCATTATGACGAAAATAATTTGGAGAGTGCGATTTTTTCCGTGATCCATGAAACCGGACATGCCAACTATGAATTCGGTGTGCGGAATGCGCTGAACTTTACGATTCTGGCCGGCGGGAGCACCATGGGACTTCATGAATCGCAATCGAGACTGTATGAAAATATGATAGGGCGCAGCCGGATGTTCTGGATTCCTGTATTTCCAAAGCTGAAAGAAACGTTCCCGGAGCAGTTGGCGGATGTCTCCCTGAACCATTTTCTGCGGGGAATCAATAAGACCGAACCCGGTCTGATCCGCACGGAGGCGGATGAATTAACATATCCGCTGCACATTATCATCCGATATGAAATCGAAAAAAAGATTTTTGCCGGACAGCTGCCGGTTCGGGAGATTCCGGCAGAATGGAATCGCCTGTATCAGGAGTACCTGGGAATTACGCCGCCGAATGATGCAATGGGCGTGCTGCAGGATGTACATTGGGCCGGAGGAAGCTTCGGTTATTTTCCTTCTTATGCTTTAGGCAGCGCCGCCGCGGCACAGATTTTTTACCATCTGGCTCAAGTAATGCCGCTTGACATGTATTTAAAGGAAGGAAATCTGAAACCGATACAGGCCTATCTGACAACGCATATTTATCAATACGGAAAAATGAAAAGACTGGATCAAGCGCTGGCAGATATGACGGGGGAACCGCTGAATCCGCAGTATTATATGCACTATCTGCAGGAAAAGTATGCTTGACGCCGCCCAGCGTCAAGTATATCTGCCATGCTTTACTGCCGGGGCAAATGCAGCAGATCCATAGCGTTTCTCGAAAGGATCCGCTCGATGCGGTCCTCAGGCAGAGGCAGAGCGGTTACATATGCGATGGATTTTTCCGGCTGTTCCCAGGGGCAATCACTGCCCAAAAGAATGTTTTCTATGGGATGCCGATTGATAATCCGCATTGCCTGTGCCTGTCCGGGACCGTATGTGGCGGCCATTGCAGTATCAAAATATACGTTTTCCAATCCCGCGAGATCAGTTTCCGCCTCATCCCAGCAGAAGATACCGCCCATATGTGCCAGCACGATTTTCAGACGGGGAAAATCCTCCGCAACCTTTCTGCTGCGTGCCGGCGGCGCGTGGACTACATCCGGACTGTAGCAATCCCAGCCCGCGTGGAACACGATGGGAATGTCAAGCTGCGCACATTTTTCATATATTGGATATAAACGCCTATCATCAATCATAAATTCCTGATAATCCGGATGCAGCTTGATTCCGGGCAGACCGAAGGCATGGATGCGGTCGAGTTCCTCCAAGGCATCCGCCGCGAGAAAATGGACCGAACCGAAGGACAGCATGCGGTCTGAATAAGCGGCGTTCAGCTTCGCGGCGCTTTGGTTAATGGTGCGCTGCTGTGTCGGAGCGGTTGCAATATTCAGATTGATAAATAAATCGACATGCGTGCGTTCCATCAGTGATAGGGTTTCCGATACTGTGCCGTTTGTAGCCGGCGTCAGCTTTGAAATCTTTGCCAGTTTCCCGACTGCTTTGTCTGCAATTGCATCCGGGAATGTATGTACATGAAAATCTATAATGCGCATGAAGTCCTCCTGCCGTGAAGATGAAAATACAGCGGCAAGGATCTGCCGCTTATCTTAAAATATACGCTTGCCGCGCGATTTTGTCAAATTCCCTAT
>USLW01000255.1 GCA_900555605.1 uncultured Clostridium sp.
ACGCCTACGCCGCCCCGCCGCAGCTCGCGGGTGATTTGCAGCGCGTCTACTGTGTTGCGGGTGAAACGGCTGACCTCCTTGGTCACGATCAGGTCGATCTGTCCCAGCTCCGCCGCATGGAGCATTTTATTGAACTCCACGCGCTTGTTGGTCGATGTGCCGGAAAATCCTTCGTCAGCATAGATGCCTTGCAGCTCCCAATCCGGCTGGCGCTGGATGTACTCGCGGAAATACCGCTGCTGCGCTTCAAAGGAATTTGCCTGGTCTTCCTTATCCGTGGATACGCGACAATACGCTGCTACTTGTAACATAAAAACTCCTCCTTTTCGTGGTATCATACGATACAGAATGTGTCTTTGCAATTGTGCGAATACTGAAAGGCACTATTCCTTTACAGATTTTGGTTTTCCTGTATTTCTTATCTGTTCTTCTAATTTTTGTACGCAGTTTCTACACTGCATTTCGTTAAGAACCCCTTGACGCTGCAAGGCGAGCAGGACGGCTCGCTGGTATGCGAGAAGAAAGTCCTGCCCGATCTCGTCTGCCGCTTGATATTGTAAAAGTTCCGGCTTGCTTGCCATCCTGCCCCCTCCCTTCCTTGGAGATTATGCGGAGAGACTTCAGAACTTGCTGCCGTTTTCCCGGAAGCGGTTTCCTGCCTGACGGAAACTCGATTTCTGCTCCTTGGCACGCTCGCGTCATCAGACGGTCATGGCCTGCTTCCCCGAAAGAGAAACGCTCCGGCGGTCATTCAATTTTGTGGAAGATCGTTTACATCGAATTTCAACTTCCACAAAAATGATAGCAAGCGTTGACGGAGATTTCAATATGTGGTAAACTATTCACGTGACAAATGATTTACCACACACGATGCGGAGCTGTGTCCACGAATGGAGGAAAAGCCTTGAGAGCCTTGTATTGCTTGAGTTTTGGCCCAAAAAAGGAATATGTAGAAACGGATTTCAAGCCCGTGGAATATCGTCTCGGGACAACCCTTATTGCCTTTTTGTCCACAGATTTCGCTTCTTTACGGGCGAAATTACTGGTGCGAACAACGCCCATGATGGAAAATCAAGCCATTACCGAGATCAAAAATGCGCTGAGCGCGATCCACCCTTTCGGGGAACGCTTTGTGCAGTCCCTCTTTTTTGAAGAAAAGCTGGCAGACGTGCTTGATGAACGCATGGAAGGTTTTGAGAAACTGCAAAAGGAACTTTCCGCCTTTGCAGATGCCGTGCTCGTGCCGGACAGATCTAAGTTGAGCGCCAAGCAGCGTTTGGCGCTCTATATGAGCCGCGATTTTCAAGCTGCCACAGCGATCGCCGGTTTGGACCTGAAGATGCGCGCAGAACGAAAGCTGTATGTAGATGAGCAGAATTTTGATCCGGTGTTGGCGGCAGACCGCATTTCGACGCCACCAAAGTCCGTCCGGTTTGCCCTCATCGAGGGCTCGGACGATTTGGGCGCGACGCTGCTGACAGAGCTGCTGGAGATGGTCGAGCAAGGAATTGAATTGAAAAAGTGTGAATATTGTCATCGTTACTTTATCCCGTTCTCTTCCAAAGCTCTTTATTGTGATCGGTCAGTCGGTGATACCGGAAAAAGCTGCAAAGAACTCGCAGTCAAAGAGAAGCATGAAAAGAAAATCGCTGCCGATGATGGCTTAAAGCTCATCCGGCAGCGGATCAAAACCTATGATATGCGTGTTCGCCGTACTCCGGCCATTTACACAGATGCCGCATTTCAAATCTGGAAAGCACAAGCGGAGAATGCACGAAACCGCTATGTGAACGGTGAATTGACCTATGAGGAATTGGCCGCTCTCACACAGCTCCCTAAGAAGAAAGGTGAAAAATAAGCGAAGAAAATACGAAATATATGCGTAGTTTTCTTGCGTTTTGCGTATACTGTGATATAATAAAGGCGAGGTGATGAGCGTGACCTTAAAAGAATTGCGTATTTCAAAAGGGCTGAATCAGGCCCAATGTGCGGAATACCTCGGTATGTCCACACGCAACTATCAGAATTACGAAAACGATGCCGCAAAAGCAAACACAGCCAGATACCATGCGATTTATCAAAAGTTGGAAATCTATGGTCAGCCTGTTGTTACAGCCGCTGTCCCCTCACAAATACCTGAGTTTTATACGAATGTTGTCACGGGTACGGGCTTGCAGGCGCTGGCAAACAGCGTGGCAAAATACGGCAAGCGGGACTGCTTCAGCACCTTACAGAAGTTTGTGAACGGCTCCTATGATGGGAAGATCTGTATTTTATACGGTCTCCGCCGGACCGGAAAGACAACACTTCTGTTTCAAATGCTTTCCGAACTGCCCATAGAAAAAACGGCCTACATCAAGGTGCAGACCACCGATGATATGTCACGGCTGACAAAGGACTTGAAAGTTCTGTTTGAACTGGGCTATCGGTATGTGTTTATTGATGAAATTACGCTCCTGAGCGACTTCATCGACACCGCTGCCGTGCTTTCCGATGTGTTCAGTATGATGGGCATGAAAATCGTTGTTTCCGGTACGGACTCTCTTGGCTTCGCTATGGCAAACCGCGATGAACTGTACGACAGAAGCGTGACGATCCACACCTCTTTTATTCCCTTTCGGGAGTATGCGCGGCTCCTGAACATCCGTTCTGTCGATTCTTATATTGAATACGGCGGAACGCTGAAAATGGAAAATATGAGCTTTGACGATCCGGATGCCGCCTTTGACGAGGTCGCGTTTCGGGACGATGAAAGTACCCGGAAGTATATTGATACCGCCATCAGCCGCAACATTCAGCATACACTGAAAAATGACCATTACGGCGAATACTTCAATCAACTGCGGGAGCTTTACGAAAAAGGTGAGCTGACCAATGTCATCAACCGCATTGTGCAGCACATGAACCACCGGTTTGTGCTGCGCGTAGTAGAGGACGAATTTAAGTCCCATGACTTTGGCTCCGCAAAGGAGCTGCTTCTGCATGATCTCCCTGCGGAACGGGCAACTGTTCTCTATGATGTCAATGAAAAGCAAATATTGGAGCGATTAAAGGCCATCATTGAGGTCAAGGAAAAGAGTGAAACAACCGTCCCGATCACGCAGGAGCATATCGACAAAGTGAAGAAGTATCTGCTTATGCTGGATCTGATCGTCAACTGTCCGGAACGGTATGAAAGCGGTAAGCAGGCAGAGCATTTCGTCTTTTCCCAGCCCGGTATGCGCTATGCCATCGCAAAGGCTCTGGTCTACTCCTTGATGCAGGATGCCTATTTTGCATCGATTTCCGAAGCAGATAAGGCATATATCACAGGAAAGATTCTGGACGATGTAAAGGGCCGGATGCTGGAGGACATTGTTCTGCTGGAAGTCCGCAAAACCGCGCCCAGTACGATGGAAGCGTTCAAATTCAAGTTCGATGCCGGCGGCGAGTTTGACATGGTGATCTACGATAAAACAAGTCAAAATTGCCGCATCTATGAAATCAAACACAGTGCCAAGGCCAACGAAAAGCAGACACTTCATCTGCGTGATGCAGAGAAATGCCAAATCGTTGAAAAACGCTTTGGCCCGATCAGCGGTAAATTCGTTCTTTATCGCGGAAAAGACACGTTTGCCGAGGGTGTTCAGTATTTGAATGTAGAAAATTTCCTGTGTGGTCTGAAGTAACTTTTGAGGAGGATTTATCATGAACTATATTTTAAAGCAGTTCGATGAACCGCTCGTTAAATTCTCCGCAACGACGGATACCAGTGAGCCGGAGATCCAAATTCTTTGGACAAATGAAGAAAAAGCGGTATTGCTGCCGCTTGATCTGACGCTGACGCCGGAGGGAGTAAGCCGCTGGCTGCGCCGCCGCACGATCCCGAAGAATCG
>USLW01000256.1 GCA_900555605.1 uncultured Clostridium sp.
GCTGATTATTGTTATTATCATTGCGTTTGTTCTTGTGGCCGGCATAGCGGTAGTTTTGATTATACGGAAAAAGAAATAAGTTTCGGAAACCCGGCGGGACTGTTTTTATAACAGGACCGGAAAAGACGGAGACGGCACAGCGTTTCCGTCTTTATTTGCATTTACGGCTGCGAACGTGTATAATTTCTGCCGGACTTCCGCGGAAAGGCGCTGCAGAAGATCATTTTTGCAAAATATCATACATATGGAGATGCAGAGAATGGATCAGGTACTTGATTTTCTCATAGAACTGTGTACGACAATCGGTGTAAAGCTTTTATTTGCCGGCTTGCTGCTTGTAATCGGCGTAAAACTAATTAAATGGCTGCTGAAGGCAATCCAAAAAGGAAAGGCCTTCTGCAAATTGGATTTAGGCGTTCAATCCTTTATCCGGAGCTTCTTAAAAATCGGACTTTACACATTGCTGTTTTTTTCCATAGCGGGTATTCTCGGGATTCCCACCACTTCTTTTGTAACGCTGCTGGCTTCCGCCGGCGTAGCCATCGGTCTTGCGCTGCAGGGGGCGCTGAGCAACCTGGCGGGAGGGCTCATGCTGTTGATTTTTAAGCCGTTTCACGTGGGCGATTTTATTGAAACCGATCACGGAAGCGGGACAGTACGGGATATTACGGTTTTTTATACCGTACTGGTTACGCCGGATAATAAGCATATTACGCTTCCTAACGGATCTCTTACAAATTCCGCCATTACAAATTATTCCGTTGAGGCGACTCGGCGCGTGGAGATTGCGTGTTCTGTTTCTTATTCCGCAGATATTGAGCAGGTCAAAGCCATTCTGCTTGATGTTGCGCAGCAGAATGAAATGGTACATACTGCGCCTGCTCCTCTTGCACGGCTCAGCAAGCACGGTGACAATGCGCTGCATTTTATACTGCGTGTCTGGTGTGACTCGCCGAATTACTGGACCGTAACCTTTGACCTGACAGAAGCTGTGAAAGAGGCATTTGACAAAAACGGGATTGAAATTCCATATCCGCAGCTGGATGTTCACATGCGCTGAACCGGTGAAGTGAAGCGCCGACCGGCATGCGGCTGATCAGGTGGAAATTTCACAAAATTTTCTAAAAAACTGTTGACAAAGTACAGAGGCAGTGCTATATTACGTACTGTTAGCACTCCCATTCGGTGAGTGCTAACAGTACGGTGCAGAAGGCAGCGGCCTGTTGCCTGTGAGGCGATTGTCTCTGCTGTGCACGGGTTATGGAGGCCCGATATGGGATATGATGAATTAGACCCGCGGAAAATGTTAATATTGAAAGCGATCATCGATGACTATATCGCAAGCGTGGAGCCGGTGGGCTCCAGAACCATTGCCAAAAAATACGATATGGGATTGAGTTCGGCAACAATCCGGAATGAGATGGCGGACTTGGAGGAGATGGGATATCTGTCTCAGCCTCATACATCAGCCGGCCGCGTACCGTCGGACAAAGGGTATCGCTTTTATGTAGACAGACTTCTGGGCTTTGCCGGAATCGAGCCGGCGGCAGGACCTGAGGAGATTGAAGAAATCAGAAATTATATGCAGCGCAGGGTAAACGAACTGAACCATGCGATTAAAGTGGCCTCGGAAATTGTTTCCGAGCTGACGCAGTATACGGCCATCGCAATGGCGCCTGCCGTGAAAAGCTATGTGATGAAGGCGCTGCAGATTGTTCCGGTAGAACGCGGGAAGGCGCTGATTGTTGTTGTGCTGCAGAATGATATTGTGAAAAATCGCCTGATCAGCATCGATCCGTCTATTGATCCGGATATTTTGATTAAACTTTCGCATAT
Organism: uncultured Clostridium sp.; assembly: GCA_900555605.1. Classification (GTDB taxonomy): domain Bacteria; phylum Bacillota; class Clostridia; order UBA1212; family UBA1255; genus UMGS1851. The sequence goes on from USLW01000256.1 coordinate 1,837, forward strand.
TATCAATGAAAAGTTTACAGGCTGCCCGGCGGAAGAAATCAGTATCGTTATGATCAATGAGATTGTAGCGCTTTCCGGCGTTCAGCGGGATCTGCTGCTTCCGATCATTGATGGAATCATCGACAGTATTAAGCAGTTTAATACCGCCGAGATTTACACGGAGGGAACCTCAAAGCTGCTGTCTCATCCGGAGTTCAATAATATCGAAAAGGCAAGAACGCTGCTGGAGCTTCTGCAGCAGGAGGATTTTCTGACGGATCTGCTTACGCGCTGCGCAAAGGGCGGCGGATTGGTGGTCAGGATCGGATCGGAAAATGAATTGGATGAAATTAACGAATGTTCGGTGGTAACGGCAACTTATAGTGTGAATGGAGTTAATTTGGGCACGATAGGAGTGCTCGGTCCTACCAGAATGAATTATGCCAAGGTGATTTCCGCGCTTGAATACATCAGGCGGAAGCTCCTGACATAGATATTTTCAAAATGCAAGTTTGAAATGTTGGAGGGAATGTGATGGCGGAAAAGGAAAATACAAATCGAAATCAGGATATTCCGGAGCAGGCGCCGGAGGACGCAGGTCAAGATCAGCGTGAAATGGAGCAAACGGCCGGGAAGCAGCAGCCGGAGCAGACGGCAGATCAGACTGCGGACCAGGAGGCGGCAAAGAAAAAGGCATGCGGGGAGACGGAGGAACCGGCGGAAGGCAGCTTTCTTGGGAAGAAGAAACAGGCGGCTGAAATCAAAAAGCTGAAAGAGCAGCTGAAAGCGCAGGAAGATCAGCTTTCTGAATATCGGGACCGGTACGCCAGACTTGCCGCAGAATTTGAAAATTATAAAAAAAGAACGGCCAGGGAAATGGACAATCGGTATTCCGATGCGAAATGCGATGTGATGAAGGGTATTTTACCTGTCATTGATAATTTTGAGCGTGCGATTACCGTAGAAACGGAGGAGGCCTGCAAGGCATACCGGCAGGGCGTGGAGCTTATATATAAACAGCTCAGCGATTTACTGGCAGCTGCCGGCGTGGAAGAGATTCCCTCGCTGGGGGAGGAGTTTAATCCGGAGCTGCACAATGCCGTAATGCATGAGGAAAATGAAGAGGCCGGCACGAATGAGATTGTAGAGGTGTTTGTCAAAGGGTATAGAATGGGTGATAAAGTGCTGAGATACAGCATGGTAAAGGTTGCAAATTGATTATTTTATGATAGAGACTAATCATTTTTAGGAGGAATAGAGTATGTCAAAAGTAATAGGTATCGACTTAGGTACAACAAATTCATGCGTAGCTGTTATGGAGGGCGGAGAGCCTGTGGTAATAACAAATGCGGAAGGTGCCAGAACCACTCCTTCGGTGGTTGCATTTTCAAAAGCAACGGCAAATAAACCGAGCGAACGGCTGGTAGGCGACTTGGCGAAACGTCAGGCTGTTACGAATCCGGACAGAACAGTCATTTCCATTAAAAGGGATATGGGCACGGATCGTAAAATCACAATTGACGACAAGCGGTATACGCCCCAGGAAATCTCTGCGATGGTTCTGCAGAAGCTGAAAGCGGATGCCGAGAGCTATCTCGGTCAGCCCGTATCCCAGGCGGTTATCACCGTGCCTGCTTATTTTAGCGATGCGCAGCGGCAGGCAACGAAAGACGCCGGAAGAATTGCGGGGCTGGAGGTTCTGCGTATCGTCAATGAGCCGACGGCCGCGGCGCTGGCATATGGCCTGGACAAAGAACATGAGCAGAAAATCATGGTATATGACTTGGGCGGCGGTACGTTTGATGTCTCGATTTTAGAGATCGGCGACGGCGTATTCGAGGTTCTGGCCACCAACGGAAACAATCGTCTGGGGGGCGATGACTTTGATAAGAAAATTATTGATTATTTGGTAAGTGAATTCAAAAAAGAGAACGGCATTGATCTGTCAGGCGACCGTCTGGCTATGCAGCGCTTAAGAGAGGCTGCGGAAAAAGCGAAAATTGAGCTATCCGGCGTAACCTCCACCAATATTATGCTGCCATATATCACTGCGGATGC
>USLW01000257.1 GCA_900555605.1 uncultured Clostridium sp.
GATTACAGGACTGTAATTTCTTTCGTACAGGTATCGAAGCAAACCATCCGTTCCAATGCAGTAACCGGAACCGCCTGCAGCTTTTCCATCCAAGCGCGAACCTCTAATGTCTTCCATGGTCCGCTTCCTTCAGGTTGGCCGTCCGGCGTGTTGCGCCACAGCCATGTGGGGGTAGGCCAGAAGGCATATTTTGCGCCGATGACTTCATAAACCTCTTTTGATACACCATTTTGTCCGTGATGGGCCATCTGTACCGCATCTGCTTTCAATTCCGGCGCATGACGTTCCAGAAGGCGCTGGCCGCCCTCTACGCCGAGATCTCCTAAAAATACCATGCGGAAAATATCATTTCCGCCGGCAGAATGCTCTGTAACGAAAAGCACGCAGGAGGAATTATTGAATGCGTTTACGGTAATATCGGGATTGGAAACGCCGAGCACTCGGATCGTGACGTTATCTTGTGTATATTCCGCGTTTTCCATGAGCTGCCGTGCAGGAATTGATGTTTCCTTCATAAATTGATTCAAGACGAGCAGATCTTTTCCAAAGTAAGAATCATGCACCGACCATGCGTCCGGCAGCGGGCTGTAATAAATACAATCGATTGTGATATCTGCCGGCGCCTTTGCAATTGCAAGCAATGCTTCAAAATGATCGTAGTGCGGATGCGTCAGGATCCACAGATCTACATGGCTTCCTGCCTGTGTGATCAGACTGCGCAGAGCGGCGGCACCCGCCGCTGTTCCGCCGTCGATGACGATCACCTTACCTGCATCTGTAATCAGTACGTAACCCATCATTTGAGAGGGAGAAGCATTTGTCAGCTGATAAATTTTCATTTATATCAATCCTCCTATTTTTTCTGGTTTATTATAGCAAACTTGTCCCGGCAGTACAACTGTTTGACGGATGGACGCAAATTTGCTATAATAACGCGATACGGAAGGGCAGATGAAGAAGGCGGCACAGTCCGGCAACATCGCAGCAATGCGCGGATTGCCGGAGCCGCATAGGATTAATTCAGAAAGCAGAGTGGAAGAGAAACGTGAAAGATACGCGGATCGGCAGGCTGTTCAAAAAATATAAGCAGTTTCTGATGTTTTGCTTTGTAGGCGGATTGAATACATTGATTGCATATGCCGTCTACTCGCTGCTGCTGTTGCTGCTGGGAAGGTCCCATTATCAGCTATGGAATGTAATCGGTGATATTGCCGGCGGGGTAAACAGTTATTTATGGAATAGCCGCTGGGTATTCCGAAATCAGCGGACCGCCGCGATCCCGAAATTTATCATTACTTTTATTATTTATGCAGCGGCTTCAGCACTTCTGATGACGCTCTGTGTGGATGGGATCGGCATGAATGCATATCTTGCAAAGGTTATCGTTCTTCCGATTGTTACGCTGCTGAATTTTTTTATGAGCAAGTTATGGACCTTCCGCCAGAAAAGAGACTGTTCAAAGGATAACTGAGGAACAGAAAAGGAGCGTTTTGAAAATGGAACAGAACAGACAGCCCCGCAATCCGGAGAATCGGAAGGTGCTGAAAACGCCGGGGGATTCCTATACGGTAATGACGGAGATTGTGCTGTCCTCTCACGCAAATGGGACGGGGCGGCTTTTCGGAGGACAGCTGATGTCCTGGATGGATATTGCCGGGGCGATCTGTGCCAGGCGGCACTGCTGCCATGAGGTCGTGACAGCCCGGGCGGACTGTTTGACCTTTCACCGGCCCGCCAGACAAAACGATATGATCATCATAAGCGCAAAGCTGCTCTGGGTGGGGAATACCTCTATGAAGATCCGGATTCAGGCAGAAGTAGAGCCGATGGGTACGGGCGGCAGAGAATTGATCTGCAGCGCATATTTTGTTTATGTGGCCATTGATACGGATGGCGTAAAATGCATTGTGCCGAGACTGACGCCGGCTGACGATACGGACCGGGCTGAAATGGCACAATGCAGAGAAGAATCATAGAAAGGTGGCGATTTCCTCCAGTGCCTTTCTCTTTTTCGGACGCAGGGAGGCATCCGCCGCATATCCCACTGCGATCACCAGACGAATTCTTTTTGTATCGGAAATTTCCAGCAGCTTTTTTAATTTTCCTTCATGAAACCAGCCGAGAATACAGGTGGAAAGTCCCTGATCCAAAGCCGCATAGCAAATCTGTGCAGCAGCAATGCCAATATCGACTGAGGCGAACTCCTGGCTTTTGAAGCGGCCGCCGACAGTGGCTGAAAGATTTGCTCTTTCTTCATTTATTACAATAAATGCCGGACAGCGGTCCGTAAATTGATTCATCCCCAGGTCCTGCAGGCAGTCTGCCAGCTTCTTTGTCTGCAGAGGATCGCTGACAACGGTAAAATGCCAGGGCTGTGAGTTGCACGCGGACGGCGCAAGTCTTGCAGCTTCCACACATTGCAGCAGTTTTTCCTTTTCTACCGGAATTTCGGCATAGTTCCGGCAGCTTTCTCTGTTTTGCACCATTTCAAAAAATGAAGACATTTTGTTTCAAACCCCTTTCAAAAGAACGAAATATCTAATTTTATACAGTATACCATATTTTTTGGTTCTGTTTTTATGCCTGCATATGGCCGCAGCAATAAATTTTAGAAAAAGATAAAAAGGGGGTTGCAATTTCTCTGAAATTGGTGTAGTATTTGCCTTGCAAGTGGTTTTTGGTGGCATTTGGTGGCACAAGGTGGCAAAAACCGGACAAGTTGTAAGGCTTGCAAACATATTACGAAAGATAAGCGCACAATTTACAAAAGAGAAGTCAGAAGCTACAAAAGAAAAAAAGCGTTTTCCTACAAAAGAGAAAAAACAAATTACAAAAGAGAAAAAAACAAATTACAAAAGATTTTTACAAAAGAGAAAAAACGCGGTATTCGGATGAGAGGCTGCGGAATGCGACAGCTGCCGCAGAAATTACAAAAGAAAAATCGGTAAGATACAAAAGCAATATTTCGGAAGGACAGGATCAAACGTGTTTTTTGGAGGCTACACAAACTCCATAGACGCAAAGGGCAGGCTTGTGATACCTGCGAAACTGCGGGAGGAACTCGGAGAAGGCTTTATGCTGACAAGGGGTTTTGATAACTGTGTGAATATTTATCCAAAGGAACGTTTTGAGGAACTGCTGAAAAAATTGAGCGAAATGAAAAGTGCCAGCGAACAGTTCCGAAAATTGTCCAGACGTTTGGTAGGTTCTGCGGCTCCGGGCGAATATGACGCGCAGGGCAGAATTGTGATTCCGGGTCCGTTGCGCGCTTTTGCGGGATTGCAGAAGGAAGTTCACATTATGGGTGTAGTCGAGCACATCGAAATATGGGATAAGGACGGTTACGAGGAATACTATAACAGCAACTGCACCGGAGAATTGTTTGACGAGGCGACAGAGTCAATCGATTTCTGATATCGGGAGGCTCCAGATGAATCATAAAGAACCGAAGCAGGAAACGGATCGGCTGCATCCGGAACAAGAGAATATTGAATTCAGTCATCAGCCTGTCATGCTGAGAGAATGTATTGCCTTTCTCCGCATTCGGGCTGAAGGTATATATATAGACGGAACTTTGGGCGGCGGGGGACATGCGTCGGCCATTCTACAGGCATTGGGGCCGGCCGGCCGTTTAATCGGGATTGATCAGGATGATGCGGCGCTGCATGCCGCAGAGGTGAAATTGGCTGCTGCTCCCGCGTGCGGAATATATACGCTGCATAAGGCAAATTTTGCCGATATACAGCGCGTATGCAAAGATTGCGGAATATCGGGCGTAGATGGCATTTTAATGGATTTAGGCGTATCCTCGTATCAATTTGATACGGCGGAAAGAGGATTTAGCTATCGGC
>USLW01000258.1 GCA_900555605.1 uncultured Clostridium sp.
CCGCAGCGGCTCCGACACCTGCAAGCATACACAGGCAGATCAGAGATATCAGCAATAACGTACATAACCGTTTCATTATAATCACCATTCCCGCGTAAGATTCATTCTGCGCTGATCTTTTCACATACAGTTTACATGAAAAATTCCAGAAACACAATCGCAGCACAGAATACCAGAGTTATCATTGCCAAAACAGCGTCAACATATGTGAATTTCAGCACACGGAATTTTGTTCTGCCCTTTCCTCCGCGATAGCATCTGGCATTCATGGCAGTCGCCATTTCTTCCGCGCGCCGGAACGCGCCCACAAACAGCGGAATCAAAATCGGAATAAAGCTTTTCACCTTTTCCCTCAGCTTTTTGGAATCAAAGTCCGAGCCCCGGGCCGCCTGGGCCTTCATAATCCGTTCGGTTTCCTCTACAAATGTGGGAATGAAGCGCAGCGCAATGCTCATCATCATGGCAACCTCATGTGCCGGAAAACCGATCACCCGCAGCGGAGACATTAAAGACTCCAAGCCATCCGTAAGCATAACCGAAGTCGTCGTGTATGTCAGCAGAGATGCACCTACCACCAGCAGCATAATGCGGATCATCATTTTTACGCTGAATATGATGGACTCATAATAAATATTGATTTTCCAAATATGGAACAGCACATGCTCCCCTTTATAGAAAAACAAGTTGAGAATCATCGTAAAAATGACGATAAACACCACAGGCTTCATGCTTTTTATAATAATCCGCGGCGGAACCGAGGCACAGATGATTGCCGCAAGCAAAAGGACCGCCGCCACGGCATACCCGATAAAATGATGAATCAGAACCGTAAAAATCATGTAAACAAGCGTCAATACAAGCTTGGTCCTGGGATCCGCCCTGTGCAGAAATGAATTTCCGGGAATATATTGGCCGATTGAAATCGTCATGACTGCATTCCTCCCGCCAGCAGGCGCGTTAGCTCCTCCGCCGCACAATCTACCGTATAGATATCATCCCGGATATGAGGAAAATATTCCTTCAAGCGGTGAAATAAGACCGTCATCTGCGGCACAGATAGTCCGATCTCATGCAATCTCTCATAATGCTGAAATACCTCGGCCGGCGTACCGGTCATTTCAACGCGTCCTTCATTCATTACGATTACGCGGTCCGCCATGCGGGCGATATCTTCCATGCTATGGGAAACCAATACCACTGTAATGCCATGTACATCCCGCAGGTTTCTTGCAAACCGCAGAATCTCATCCCGTCCGGCAGGGTCCAGTCCTGCCGCAGGTTCATCCAGTACCAAAATAGAAGGCTTCATTACGATCACGCCTGCAATGGCGACACGTCGTTTTTGTCCTCCGGAAAGATCGTATATCGATTTTTCCAGGAGCTCCGGTGTGAGCCCCACGATCTCCGCGGCCTCCTCCACACGTGCCTGCAGCGCCTCCGGCGTTAGATTTTCCTTTTTTAATCCAAAGGCAATATCTTTAAAAACAGTTTCCTCAAACAGCTGATACTCCGGATACTGAAAAACCAAACCGACCTTTTTGCGCATCTCTTTCAGGTTCGCATGGTTCATAACTTCCCCGTCAATCAAAATTCTGCCCGGGTCCGGTTTCAGCAGCCCGTTAAAATGCTGGATCAGCGTGGATTTTCCACAGCCGGTATGTCCGATAATGCCGACAAACTCTCCGTCCTGAATCGTCAGGCTGACATCATGGAGCGCCTCCTTTTCAAAAGGCGTATTCCGCATATAGGTATATGTCAGATGCTCAATGGTCAAAGACATGCGTTCTTTCCTCCATTTTCGCACGCAGTACCGATACGGCCTCGTCAATCGTAATCACATCTGCGGGAACGGATATGCCGCGTTCCCGCAAAAGCTGAAACAGCTGCGTGACCTGCGGAACCTCCAGTCCCGCACCGCGCACAACTTCTGCATTTTTAAAAATTTCTTTCGGCGTTCCAGTCATCCGGATATGTCCGTTGTCAATTAGAATCACCCGCTCCGCCTGCGTGACCTCATCCATATGATGTGTAATATGGATGATCGTAATATGATTCTCCTCATTCAGCTGCTTCACCACCCGCATAACCTCTTTGCGCCCGGTGGGGTCCAGCATAGCGGTCGCTTCATCTAAAACGATACATTTCGGCTGCATTGCCAAAATGCCGGCAATGGCTACGCGCTGCTTCTGCCCGCCGGACAGCAGATGCGGCTCAAATTTACGTACTTTTGTCAATCCGACAGTTTCCAAAGCCCAATCTATGCGCTTGATCATTTCCTCACGCGCAACGCCTAAATTCTCCGGTCCAAAGGCTACATCCTCTTCAACAGATGTGCCGATGATCTGGTTATCCGGATTTTGAAATACCATCCCGACATTGCTGCGGATATCCCAAATCAATTCATCATCAGCGGTATTGATCTGATTGACCCAAACCGTCCCTTCTGTCGGAACGATCAATCCGTTCATCATGCGGGCAATGGTGGACTTTCCCGACCCGTTCCGGCCTATAATTGCAGTAAATGATCCGGCAGGCACCGCAAGGCAGATATCCTCCACCGCAAAATATATTTTATGGAGTGATGTAAAGTCATCCTTCTGATCATTCCCATTCTCATCAGCTACATCGTAGCTGTGGGTCACATGTTCAAATTTTATAAATTCTTCCAAAGCTTTCACTTCCCCGCGGCCCGCGGCCGTTTATCCCGGCCTGTCGAAATCCGGTGCGATGACAAAAAAGGGGATCATCTGAATCAGACAATCCCCATACGGCTGTATCCCTTATATTATACCAATTCCAGTATTGCCATCGGCGCCGCATCCCCTCTGCGCGGACCGGTCTTATAAATCCGGGTGTAACCGCCCTTGCGGTCTTTATACTTCACAGCCAATTCGTCATACAGTTTATTTACGACATTGAGATTGTTTCCTTTTTCATCCTTTGTCTTATAGATCCAAGTCATGGCCTGCTTTCTCGCCGCCAGTCTGGATGGATTATCTACTCTTACCAGATCGGACTTGATCTCACGGTCTGCAAATTTTTTGAATTTCGTACCGTTCTTGGAGGTCGCAATCACTGTCATCCGTTTTCCTTTGGAATCCAGCGGCACCGCGCTGACCTTTATCTGTCTTGTCGTGAAATTATCTGCTTCCTTTACCGCTTTTCCGATGAGCCGTTCCGCAATACTCTGTACTTCCTTTGCTCTTGTCTCTGTGGTTACAACAGAACCGTTCTGTAGCAGCGCAGTTACAAGGCCCTTGAGCATTGCCTTTCTTTGATCGGAGGGGCGACCAAGCTTTCTATATCCCATTTACAACAAACCTCCCAACATTAATTACCTTTATTCATCAGATTTTCTAAGAGACAATCCAAGGCTTGCCAGCTTATGGAGCACCTCTTCGAGGGACTTTCTGCCCAAATTACGTACCTTCATCATCTCGTCCTCAGTCTTGTTAACCAGATCCTCCACGGTATTGACTGCCGCCCGCTTCAGACAGTTATAAGAACGAACAGATAAATCAAGCTCTTCGATATTCATTTCCAGAATCTTTTCCTTTTTCCCAGAAATATCCTTATCGATTTCAATCTCCCGCACTTCTTCTTCCTCAGTCAGATTCACAAAAAGTGCCAGCTGTTCCACTAATATCTTTGCACTTTGACTGATTGCTTCCTTCGGCGTCAATGCGCCGTTGGTCCAAACCTCAAGCGAGAGCTTGTCATAATCCGTAACATTCCCTACACGGGTATTCTCTACCGTATAATTTACTTTTTTCACGGGAGTAAAGATGGAATCAATCGGAATTACGCCAAATGCCTGATTGGGCTTTTTATTTTTATCGGCAGACC
>USLW01000259.1 GCA_900555605.1 uncultured Clostridium sp.
CAGCCGGTCAGCAGCCAAAGCGCGCCGGTTTCGCGGATGACCAGTCGGCAGTTCTCCCATGCAAGAATGAATCAGATGCGTATGAATCAAGGAAATCCCGTTATGCGCGGTCATGCACCGGCCAATCCGGGCGCTCCGGCTGCAGCCCCCTCTCTGCGTACAGGCGCCGCCGGCACAGCTTCCGATGCTGCAGCTCCAGCCGCCGCAGAACCTTCTGCTGCTGAAGGAGCCGCCTTTATCACCGCACAAAATACGATACAGCAGGGGAACACCGCCGCGTGTCTTGCACAAGCGCCCGAGCCCGAAGCCGCAGGAACGGACTTTCCGGATTACAACGCCATTTTTACCCGCCTGCTTACACGTTTTGATCCCTTCGATACCACCAATGCAGCCTATGAATGGTGGGCCTGCGGTGAATTCACTGCAGCGCTGCAGCTGATGGATGAGCTGGACCTGAAGCTGCCTACTACCATTAACCGCCTTTTATATGACAGCTTTTCGAAACATCGTCACGCAATTTTCGGCCGATATGCCGAATCTGCTACACAGCGGCAATTTGTGATTCTCGGAATACCGGCCATCAAAACACAGCAGGAGATCTCGGAACATGCCATCGCCCGATGGATGATCTGCAATCATCAATTTATCCCCGGCGCATATACCGGCTATTGGCTGTATTATATCGACGCCGAAAGCTCTGCTCTTGTAAAAGCAGTCGTTCGGTCGAAATAAAAGCGCGCCGCAGGTTCTACTCCTCAGACCTTGCCTGTGCGTCTCCATATAAAACGGAGCCGGCAGATTCGAGATATCTCGGAAGCCGGCTCCATTGACATGAAGATTGAAGCATAAAGGCGGTACTGCACTTTTATTTTTCTGCTGGAGAAAGATATGCCGCGATTTCCTTTGCCATGACGATAAATCCGTCGGTATTGGGATGAAGCCCGTCAAATAAGTACTGCTGGCTCGTTTCCTCTGTAATCGCGCTTGTATTATAAAAATCCAGAACAGGAATCTCAAATTCCGCGCACACATGGATAATGGCGTCCGCATAGGCTGACAATTTCAGGCCCTGCCGGTTCTTTCCGTCAACCCCTTGATCCGCGGGATTAGTCCGCTGCAGAGGCGTTGCAAATACGATGACTGCATCCGGGTGCTGTTCCGTCAGAATTTCGCAGAGCAGCCGCACGGCTCCGTAGAAGGTTTCCGTATTTGCCTGATCCGTAATGGCGCCAATAGGCGTGTTGATGTGAAAATCATTGGTACCCCCCAGCACGAATATCAGATCCGCATCCGCTTCGATTTCCGGCGCACGCACGGTGAACGATTGATTCCGCCCGCTGATTGTGGTGCCGCCCACAGCATACGTATCAATTTTCTTTGCGCCCAGCAGACGCTTTACGCGCCCTTGATAGCCGGCCATTTCCGTAATACTGTCGCCTAAAAAAGCCAACGTCTTTCCGTTCCAATAATTTTCGGACTTATATTCCGACGGGAGCGGTACCGCAGTGGCAGCAGGCGTCTCAGGTGCCTGCTCAGTGCTGTCCGGCGTCGGCCGGTCAGTTCGGTCTGCAGGAAATCCGGTCTGCTGTTCCTTTTTTCCCGCTGGATCACTGCATCCGGTTAAGACAGCCCCGGCTACGGAAACACAAATCAGCAATTTTATAATTTTTTTAAATTTCATATATACAAGCAATCCTTTCTTCTGTCTTTCCGCCGCCGGGGCCCGCACAGGCAAAATACACCGGCGCAGGCCTCGGCTCTGACTCGGAAAATTTAATTTTATCTTTCCTTTTTCTGATTTTTCTTGCTTCTCTGCGCAGCATGGGCTCCGATCAGCACCCCCGCCATGCCGAGAAGACAAATCCCTAAAATGATACAAATGACACCCAACGTACTGTTGGCCAGCCAGGAACCGCCTTTCGAGCTGCCGGGCTTCTCTGTACTGCCCGGATCCTCGTCCTTTCCGTCTTTCAGCTGGCTGAAGTAGATAGAATCAAGCTGATATACAGTCAGCACATTTACCGTCACATCCCCGCCTTCTGTAAAAAACGCCATGCCTTCCGAAGTCACGGAAGGATAAATCTGCGTGTTGATCACAGCATCGCCGGCGTTCCCGTATATATCAATAATCGAGGTATCGATTAAGATGCGGAGCTTGATGCGGCCGCCTTCTGCAGGCTTCATATCCACAGACATCACTGCGCCGCCTCCGCTGAGAGTAATCCCGGAGTTCGTGCGGTCCAGCACAAGCTGCTGCGCCTGTACGTCATAATAAACAGCGGTCTGCTCTGCGCCGCCCGTTCTCAGACGGAACCCGAATTTCGAAGCAGTCCCCGGCGTTACCTCTGCCTCGATTTCATAGAGCTTCCCGTTCAGTCCCTTCAGCAGATTATCATCCTGCGCGGAAACCTGCCGATTCTCCGTGCGGAATAAAGGCTCCGGGTAACGCAGCAGCTGCACCTCCTCCACCAGCTCCTGCTTGATTTTGTAAACACCGTCCTCGGTTACCAGCTTCAGCTCCAAAGGAAGCGTATGCGTACCAAGCCAGTTCTTTACGTTTTTGCTTTTCGCGTCATCAAAGCCCGTCCAGTCCCGAATCCAGCTGATGGCAACGCGCCGGCCTTTTGGATCATTAAAAAAGGTCTGCTGCGCATATACCTCGCAATTGCCGTTTATGGATTCCTCGATCTGTGAGTATTCCGCGGCAAACGCAAATACGCCCTCCTCATTTTTCTTCAAATCGCCCACTACGTAAACAATCCTGCTGTCCCCGTTATTATAAAGGCTTCCCATATAGACCCATTTCATATTATTTTCGTCGCCGTTCAGTGCAATGGGAAATAGATCCGGGCATTCTGTTACAATAGGCCTTCTGCCGTTTTCATACCGCATCGTACTTTGGAAGGTCCAGTTGATCAGATCCGGCGAGGTAAACAGCCTGGCATTTCCGCCCCCCACCACCATGATCCAAATGCCGCCGTTTTCATAGGAATCATCCTCGAACCAAATGACCTTCGGATCACGGAATCCGCCGTTATATTTGTTTCCTGCATTCGGCAGCACCGGGTTGCCCTCATATTTGATCCAGGTCACCCCGTTATCAAGAGAATAGGCCAGTCCCTGATTCTGATCCCCGTATGATTGATTCCCGAATTTTCCGGAATAGGATGTATAAAGCGCAACCATCCGCGCCCCCGGAGGCGTATTCTCATCAAAAAGGCCGGAGGTGTTATTGCGGTCGATTACAGTGGAGCCAGAGTAAATTTCACCGTATTCATCCGGATAAATGGCAATGGGAAGCTCCTTCCAGTATACCAGATCCTTAGAAACGGCATGTGCCCAAACCTTTGTTTCCTGATTCGGCTTCAGCTGTGCGGCATACTGATAGAAAAGATGATACTCTTTTGTCTCTTCATTGTAAACCAGACCGTTCGGATCATTCATTAAAAACATCTGCGGGGTGTTGTGAAATTGGGGGCGGTATGTTTCCTGATACAAAAGCGCAGGGTCCTGGGCCTTTTTCACTGTAATATACGCAGTCTCCTTTTTCCCTGCCGAGACGGAATCCCGCACGCTGACCGTAATAACATTATTTCCTACATTTAAAGGAACTTCCTGGGACTCCGCTCCATTTTCCGCGGAAACATCGTTTATCCGAATCACCGCTCCGGCAGCAGCGCTTACCTTTACCCTCACAGCTTTGGTTTCATATGGCACGCTGGCCGTATAGTCGGAGTTTTCCGGTGAAAACGCTTTTTCATTCAGTTCTGCTCCCACCAGCTGTATATCCGTAATCAAATCAAATGACATCTTGCCTGCCTCCTCAGCGGCAG
>USLW01000260.1 GCA_900555605.1 uncultured Clostridium sp.
GCTGGGCGTATTGGCCTCCATGCTGCCGGATGTGCCGGCAGATATGTGGACAGAATGTCTGCGGTCCGTGATTCCGCCGAAACTGCAGGCTGTAAATGAAAAGGCTTTTTCAGCCGGTATGGCGCTGCAGGCGGAAAAGGATGATTGCGTGTCAGCAAACAGCTGAAGAAGGGAGCGGAAGTTTTTATGAGCGTGAGACAGATTTCTGTTTTTTTGGAAAATAAAGCCGGACGTCTGGCGGATGTTACAAAGGTATTGGGCGCGCATGACGTTGACATCAATGCATTGTCCATCGCGGATACGACGCATTTCGGCATTTTACGCCTGATCGTGAACAAGCCGGATCTGGCGGAGACTGTTTTACGTGAAAACGGGTATACGGTCAGTGCGTCTCCGGTACTTGCCATTGCCATTGAGGATGTGCCCGGGGCGCTTGCAGCGGCTTTAGATGCGTTGACAGCCGGGTGTATCGGAATCGATTATATTTATGCGTTCGTGGGCAAACAGAACCTTCAGAAGGCGCTTGTGATTCTGAAAGTAGAAGATATCACGCATGCCTCGGAGGTACTGCGGCAGAGAGGCATTCAGGTGCTTACGGATGACGAGGTGTATTGCCTGTAAGCGCTTTGCGGCATTTTCATATGCAGAAATGAAACGGACCGGGCGGTTACCGCCCGGTCCGATATATTTTATTGCGCCGGCGTATCAAAGAACATATGCTTTCTTTCATTTTCCTCTGAATCAGCCTGCTCCGCCCGGGTGTGCGCATACCAGTTTTTCGGACAAACGCCGGTCTCCTTTTTAAAGATACGCGAAAAATAATAATAATCCGAAAAACCGGAGCGCCAAGCGATTTCCTTCAGAGGCAGCTTGGAATACTCCTGCGAAATCAGCAGCTGCTTTGCATAGGAGATCCGTTTATAAATTAGCAATTTCAGCGGCGACATGCCGGTCTGGCTGATGAAAAGCTTCCGAAAATAATCCACGTTCAGCGGTATGCTGTCGAGGATGTCCCGGATGTCAAACTGGGCATTTGAAAAATTATATATAATCTCGTCTATGACCTGATCCACATATTCATTCCGCGGACTGCTTTGCGAGAAGGAAATCATATATTGATTTAAAACGTCGTACAGGCTGTTTACGATATTGCCGGAATTATTGCGCTTCAGATGATATTCATGGTAAAGCTGGCGAAGAATTTTATAAAAATCCATATTTTCACTGTCTTTAAATTTCATGTAGGCAGTGCTTCTCAGAACTTCTAAGTCATGAAACGTATAATAATAATTACGGAAGCCCTCCTGCGAATAATCAGAATGCGGAGTATTCGGGGGGATAATATAAATGTCGTTTTTTTCAAACGGAAGCGTTTCGTTATTGATGTCTACAAAGCCGCTGCCTTTTGTATAATAAACGACTTCCCAGAGATCGTGCGTGTGAAGATCGACGCGATATGTATTTTTAAACAATCGTCCGACATAATTGATCTTAATCATACCAACCCCTCCTGCATTAACCCTTCTGTAAAATAGTCTATCAAAAGAGTAAAAACATTGCAATGGAAAAATGCGAAATATCTGAAAAGTCCAATTATGAATCGTTTTTGTATATTCAAGTCTGCCTCGGCGCTTATTATAATGCGGTTGTAAGAAAATATGATTTCCGGAGCGATGAAAAAATGAGTAATCACAATGCTGCTGAACTGAAACAATTTTTAGACCGTGAAGAAGGCATTTTAAATTTGATCCCCATCTTTATTCCGCGCAGATTCGGGAATGCGGGTAGACGCCTGCGTCTTCATCCGGACGACTATTATGCCTATGGGACAAAACGCGGATCTATTAAAGAACGCTGGTTTTCCTCCGTGATCTGTGCCATGAACGGGGCGGATGCGGCACCCGACGAGGGGCTGAGTTACGTCAATATTGACGGCTGCGTAGATCACAAGATTTCGCTGAAAACTTTTGTGGATACGCTGAAAGGGGATTTGGTGGGAAACCGTCTGTATGAGAAACACGGAACCTGGCCAATGTACTCCAAATTTTTTGATTATGAAGGACCGTTGTTCCACCATCTGCACCTGGATTTTGCGGCTGCGGTCCGCGTAGGAAAGCTCGGAAAGCCGGAGGCCTACTACTATCCGCCGCAGTATAACAATTATGCCGGGAAATTTCCGCATACCTATTTTGGCTTTTCTCCGGATGTAACAAAAGAAATGGTTAAAGAACGTCTGGCGGATTATGAAAAAGCGGATATCCGGATTACGGAATTATCCAGAGCATACCGGATTGAGTTGGGTACCGGCTGGTATACGCCGCCGGGAGTCATCCATGCTCCGGGCTCTTATCTGACTTATGAGCCGCAGTGGAATTCCGATGTTAATGCTGTGTTTGAAAATATTACAGATGGAGAGATATATGATCGCAGCTTTTTGTTTGAGAACTGTCCGGCAGATAAGCAGAACGATCTGGATTATGTTATCAGCCTGCTGGATTTTCCCAAAAATGTAGACCCGGACTACAGAGCGCACTATTTCCGCAGACCGTATATCGTACGGGAAACGCAGGAATATACAGAGCGGCAGATTGTGTACGGAAATGATTATATTGCGGCCAAAGAACTGACTGTTCATCCGGGCTGCACTGCGGTGGTCACGGATGAAATGGCATACGGCTGTATCGTGGTACAAGGGTACGGTGCAATCGGCCGCCATGCCTGCTCCGTTTCTACGATGCTCCGATTCGGACAGCTTAGTGAGGATGAATTTTTTATTTCCCACGATGCTGCGGCAAAAGGCGTTGTGATTATAAACAAGAGCGGCTGCGAGCCGCTTGTCATTCTGAAGCACTATCCCGCGGTGTATTGAACAGGCATGACCGCGGCATGAAAAAGAGAAGCCGCAGCGATCAATGGGGAAATGGAGCGGTGTGTATTTATGCGGTGTAATTTAGGTGTCTATGAGAAAGCGATGCCCGGAACGCTGACTTGGCGGGAGAAATTGCTTGCTGCCGGAAGCGCGGGATTTGATTTTGTGGAAATGAGCGTGGATGAGACGGATGAGAAGCTGGCGCGTCTTGCTTGGGCGCCGGAACAGCGCAGAGAACTCAGAACGCTTGCCGCCTGCTTGGGGACGGATATCCGGACCATGTGTCTGAGCGGTCATCGCCGGTTTCCCATCGGAAGCCATGAGAAAGCGGTCCGCCAAAAGGGCATGTCAATTATGGAGGCGGCCGGTGAGGTTGCGTATGATGTGGGAATCCGCATCATTCAGGTTGCCGGATATGATGTTTATTATCATGAGATATCCGATGAGAGCAGTAAAGGATATTTTACTGAAAATCTTGCAAAGTCCGCGGATATGGCTGCAGCCCGCGGCGTTGTGCTGGCTTTAGAGACCATGGAAAATGAGTTTATGAATACGATTGAAAAGGCGATGTACTATGTGACGGCAATCAATTCACCATATCTGCAGATTTATCCCGATATCGGAAATGTGACGAACGGCGCCGCGGATGTGGCAGCGGATATTCGCTCCGGAACGGGACATCTTGTTGCTGCGCATTTGAAAGAAACTGCACCGGGGATATTTCGGAATATGCGGTACGGGGAAGGGCATGTGGATTTCGAAAAGGCAGTCGGGCAATTAAAGGCGCAGGGGGTCCGGCTGTTTAATGCCGAATTCTGGTATGACGGAGGCAGGCAGTATCAGGAAGAATTAAAATATTCCTACGATTTTTTGAGCAGGTATCTGCTGCAGTAACGGATGAAAGGCCGCCTAAGCGGCAGCAAAATGGAGGAGTGTACATGGCAGCCTATTTTTTAGGAATT
>USLW01000261.1 GCA_900555605.1 uncultured Clostridium sp.
CTGCAGTGTAGATAGGTCAATTGCTGTAATGGCAGACAAGAGACTGGCTGCAATGCAGAAGAAAATGGTATCCATACGCAGTCCCCGGCAGGTGATACATAAAATCCCCAGCACACCGCCTGCCGCCGCGGCCGCCGCAAAGGGTGCCAATGAAGTCCGGAATGCGGTACGGTGCATATTTCGCGGAAACGGATAGAGGCAGATGAAAAATAGACAGGAAGCCAGACTGCAGAGTATTCCGCATGCTGCTGTGGCTGTCCAGAAAGAAACGGTAATGTTCCATGAGACGGTCATTTGCTTTTATCCTCCGATGCTGTATTTGCATACAGGATTATATCATACAGAAGATATCATATATATTTCCCGGGAAATATGGCATATGAAATTAAATTTGCTGCTTTTTAGTATATTCTGCAATTTTTTGAAGGACAAATGCTTCGATTTCCTCTGCCAGCCGGAGACAAGGCGCGGTCCGGGGAGCAAGGTCGGCTGCCGTCCGGTCTGCAATCAAACGCAGATAGATCACCAGCGCAGTGACAGGAGTCTCCCTGCTCTGTTTGAGTTGTGCAGAAAATACGGCTTGCAGATGGGGGGCGGCATCAAGCTGCCGGAACAGCTGCTGTATTTTCTGTTTCATCATCAGCAGCTGTTCTGTCAGTGGAGCAGCATTTCCGGCACGGAGCGTACAGAGCGCCTGGGAATAATCTTCCTGCCGGAGCAGCCGATAGGACGCCTGGTACTGCCGTGCACGGTGCCTGCGTTTCTGCAGATATAGAAGATATCCAGCAATGCAGCCCACCAGACAGACTGATAAAATGATTGCAATTTCTTTCAAAACGTTCATGGTACGGTCTCCTTCTCCTTCTCCCTCTCTTGCTCTTGCCGTGCAGATATATAGAATCTTTTTTATTTTACCACAGGGTGGAATTTCCTGCCGCGTTTTTAAAATACAGCTTTATGTTTTATCCCGCAAAACAGAAATTTCTTTCTGCAGGCTGTACATTGAAAAAATAATTGCGGTTTTTGATATAAATTGATATGATTATATACAAAAGCAGTGCTGTATTGGAACCGGAATCATAACGGCTTTCTGAGGTTTTGAAATAAAGGGTGAGGCATAAATGGGAAAAAAATGGCTTCTGATCTGTGTGGTGTGTATGGCTGCATTTTTTGCGCTGTTCGGCTGCAATCAGGGGGATTCCTACAAGATCGGTGACGGCACCGGAAATTTCGGATCGGTGATTGATGGCGTAAAACCGGTTTTTTCAAGTTTAGGCGGTTTTTTTAAGGATCATATGACTGTGACGATATCTTTGCCCAACGCGTTTGCCGCCCGAGGCTATGAAATTCGCTGCACGTTTAACGGAAGCGAACCGAATATTGCCTCCTGGAGATACGATGGCGGAGAAATTCTGCTGCCTCATGCACAGGCGGTCCGTACACAGTTCAGGTCCGGAGACGATAATGTCAGCGTCACGGTTCTGCGCGCCGCCTGTTTTGATTCCAATGGGGACATGGTAGGGCAGATTGCAACTGCGACTTATATACAGAGCAGCTACGGAATCGACCGGTTTAAGCTGCCGGTGATTTCCCTTGTGACAGACGATCAGAATCTGAGCTATGAGTCAATCGGCATTTTACATCCGAATAATACACAGAATAAGGGAAAGGAATGGGACCGTCCCGTTCATGTGGAGCTGTTTGAAGCCGACGGCAGTCTGGCAATTGATCAGGATGCGGCGATTCGGCTGTTTGGAGGAAGCTCCAGAGGAATGGTGCAGAAGTCGTTTCGCATAACAGCCCGGAAGTCTGATTTTTTCGAAAAGGATTGTTACGACGGTGCAGGAAAATTTCATTACGCACTTTTTCCCGGCAGGCTGAAGGCAGACGGAACCGTTTTGCAGGAGTATGACAGCTTTGTTCTGCGAAACGGCGGAAATGATGCTGTTTTTACAGGGGCAGATCCGGAGCGCGCGACGTTTCTGCGGGACGGCTTGGCACATTTGATTGCGGATGAGGCTGCGCCGAGGGTGGATAATATGGCATACCGTCCGGCGGTGGTGTTTTTAAACGGAGAATATTACGGTCTTCTGAATATGCGGGAGACACAGAATAATAAGTATATCCAAAATGTATATGACATTGAGGACGAAGCGGGGATTGCAGTGCTTTCGTATGAACTGGATGCGACGCGCGGCGGACGGTATGACGGAACTTGGTTTTATCTTGTACAGGATGACGGACCGGAGGGAGAATTAGAAAATTTTACACAGCTGATGCAGGGAATCCTGAACGGACGCTATACATACGACGAGGTCTCCCGTTATATTGATCTTGATAATTTTATGCAGTACTGTGCTGTGAATCTCTTTTTATGCAATACGGACTGGCCGCATAACAATGTTAAGCTCTGGAGATATGCCGGGTATTCTCCTGGACAGTATGCGGACGCGAAGGCGGCGGACGGAAGATGGCGGTTCCTGTTTAAAGATATGGATCTCGGCCTTTCTCGTTATGTCATCGGAACCGTAGCAGAAAATCCTGTGGAATTGTATACCAGAGCTGATTCCGACAATATCCGGTTTATGCTGTGGAATTACCGGCAGCTTCCGTCTATGCTGTCCGGTTATCCGAGTACTGCGGAGCATTCCTATCCGGATTCTCTTTACCTGCAGGGGCTATTTGCCTTTTGTCTTCTGAATGAAACCTTTTTAAATAATTTTAAAGAATATTGCCGACAGCTGGCAGTTGAAATCTGGCCTCCGGAGCGGCTTGTACGCCTGATCAAAGACAGCATGAATGCTGTCAAATGGGAGATGGAACCGTATATGAACAAGAATTTCGGTACTTATCCGTGGACGGCGACGACGGATTTCAGTACGTGGCAGAATGCGATATTGGGCTCTGACTCTTTACTTACATGGGCACGGGAACGCAGCGGAGCAGACGGCTATTTTCTGAAGCTGGTCAGCTTATTGTAGCGGTGGTTTTCTGACGGCGGCCGTATCTTTTATACCGCCTCTGAAAATATATTTTTGCGAAAGCATAGTGTAAAAGATAATCTTTTTATATGGGAATTTATTCCTTACGGTGAACGAGCGTTCGGCAAAGCCGAAACCGATTCATTGGCTTAAGAAAAGGATGGGGCATTTTATGAAAATTGCGACTACCATTGGCGAGGTATATGCGTTTACCCAGACTCCGGCTGAAGCGGTATGCTGTTATGAAGGGACCGGATTTCAGCTTTTAGATTATAGCTTTTATGACCTTTTGTACCCGGGTTCCCCCTTTTTGGGAGAAGACTGGCATCGTCAGGTAGAGGCGGCAGGAGAGGCAGCCGACCGGCTGGGATTTTCTTTTGTACAGGCCCATGCGCCCAATTACAATCCGCTGAATCCGAATGTCGATCATACGGCCGGAATGTTGGCTGCAAAACGTTCTATTGAAGCCTGCGGCAAGCTTGGAATCCCTGCCTTGGTCATGCATCCCGGTTATACAGAAAGACTGGAATATCCCTGTGATTTAGAAAAATATTTTCAGGAAAATTTGGATTTTTACAGACAGCTGTATCCTGAGATGGAAAAGCATAATGTCAGCGTTCTGATCGAGAATAGTGCAGAGGGCAATATGGGAAAGCGCTGCTTTTTTATGACCGGCGCGGAAATGGCGGAATTTTTAGATGCAGCGGATCATCCTCTGCTGAAGGCTTGCTGGGATATCGGGCACGGCCATATGAGAGGCGCCGATCAGTATCAGGAAATTACCGCTTTAGGGGAAAAGCTGCTGGCAGTACATATTCAGGACAATCATGGCAGTCGGGACGAACATA
>USLW01000262.1 GCA_900555605.1 uncultured Clostridium sp.
GCTCGCTTCCGGCGGCGAGGCAGAAGATGTCATGAAACTTTCGCAGCGCTTATCCGCCTGCTACGAAACATATAATATGCAGGGAGGAAACACATACCGCAGCAGAATTGCAAATATCCTGCGCGGACTCGGGTTTGCAGAAGAAACCTGGCCGCTTACGGTGAATTGTCTGAGCGGCGGACAAAGGACACGGCTTGCTTTAGGAAGACTGCTGCTTTCCGAGCCGCAGGTCATGATTTTAGATGAACCCACCAACCATCTGGATACAGCGTCCATTGAATGGCTGGAAAATGAACTGCAAGCCTACAAAGGAACGCTGCTGGTCATTTCCCATGACCGTCATTTTTTAGATGCAGTTACAGAGAAAACGCTCTTAGTGGAATACAGTCATGTCCAGTTATATCCGGCACCCTACAGCAAATATATTCCTCTGCGTGATGCAGATCTGTTGTATCAGGAGCGCTGTTATCAGCAGCAGCAGAAAGAAATCGCGCGTATTCAGGCATTTATTGAAAAGCAGCGCCAATGGAATCGGGAACGGAATATTATCGCGGCAGAAAGCCGGATGAAGTGGCTGGAAAAAATGACAATTGTAGAAAAGCCAAAGGGGCCGCAGCAGCCGCCTGCGATCCGCTTTACAGTAGAAAAACCGGGAGGCAAGGAGGTGCTGAAGGTAAAGGATCTATCCTTTTCCTTTCCCGAACGTACGCTTTTTTCCGGACTCTCCTTTGAAATCAGGAAAGGAGAACGTATATTTCTGCAAGGACCGAACGGATGCGGAAAATCTACACTGCTGAAAATCATCACGGGCATGCTCCCGCCGGATTCCGGGACAGCCGTAATCGGCGCGCAAACCACCTGGTCCTATTATGCACAGGATCTATCTGATTTAAATGAAGATCATACAGTTTTTGATGAAATCTGGGAACATGCCAACCGCGGCCGCAGCGCAGTCTCTTATGTTACGCCGGGACAGATCCGCAGCGCCTTAGCCGCCTTCGGACTGCAGGGCGACGATGTGTTTAAAAAAATCGCTGTGCTGAGCGGCGGGGAAAAAGCGCGGGTCTCCCTTCTGAAGATTATTTATAATAAGTCGGCATTTTTGATTCTTGATGAACCTACAAACCATTTAGATATCAAGACAAGAGAGATCCTGGAATCCGCGCTGCGGGAATTTGAAGGAACGCTGCTGGTCGTCTCCCATGACCGCTATTTTGTACAGCAGCTGGCCAGCCGCTGCATCGATCTATCCGTTTTCTGTCGGACGGCTCAGCAAACCGCTGAGAAAAATACAGATCGTACCGCGCAATATAAAAAAGAAAAGGAATCCCGGGCAAGGCAGCGGAAATTAGGGGCGGACCGCAGAAAGCTGGAGGCCGCCGTGGCAGAGGTCGAATCGCGTTTAGCGGCAGTTGAGGAGGCCCTGAACCAGCCGGAAAACGCTGCTGATTATCAAAAAATCAGCAGCCTGTATGAGGAACAGAATCAGCTGACACAGCAATGGAATGCATTAACCGACCGGCTGGCGCTGATCTGGGACAGCGAAGAAGCATAGGCCCGCATTTACAGGTCCCGTCTTCCTGAAGCCAGTACAAAGGCATTCACAAACGCGGCTCCGTTTTTCATCAAAATTTCAGCACATTCATTTAAGGTTGCCCCCGTAGTCAAGATATCATCTACAAGCAAAATCCCGCGGTCTCTGACCTGTGGGATATCCGTTCTTTCCGAGAAGCGCTGCTTTTGATCAAGACGTGCATACCTTCCGCGTTTGCTCTGCATAGTATCCCCCGCTCGTTTATCCATTCGGTTCAGCGCATGCAGAAGCGGGATGCCCGCCTTGTGAGACAGCTTTTCCGCAATTAGCTTGCTTTGATCATATCCCCTTTTGGCAAAGCGTTTTTTATGGATCGGCACATATGCAATCCAATCGCATGCATGATAGCCGCCGTTTTTTGACAAAATCAGATGCGCTGCAGAAGCAAACGGTTCCGCCATCCAGCATCCGCCTTGAAATTTATAATGAATTAAGGCCTGCTTCATAGGACCGGCATACGCACCTGCACAATAGACCTTCGCACAGTATGGCACTGCAGAAATCCGCCCTGTGCTGCCGGCGCCTCCGTCCGGATATAAACAGACAGTCTTCTCGCACTCTGTGCAGATTCCGTTTTGAAATTCCCTTCTGCTGATCAGCCGGCGGCAAAACGGGCACTGCAGAGGAAACAGCAGATCCAGTAATCTCTTCAATATTTTATATTTTTTCTCCATAGATTATCTCTAATTTACGGCATAATCCCGTATATCGGAGTTGTTCGGAATTATTTAGGATCATATCCCGCATGCACTCCGCGGTTCCTACAAGAACGGCCATTTTTTTGGCCCGGGTAATCGCAGTATACAGCAAATTTCTGGTCATCAGCATCGGCGGTCCGTGAAAAATCGGAATAATGCAGTAATCAAATTCACTGCCTTGGCTTTTATGTACGGTAATGGCATAACAGTGCTCTAATTGATTCACAGAAAGATAATCGTAACGGACAAGGCGTTCATCATCAAACAGCACGGTGAATTCCCTTGTTTTATTATCAATTCGCCACAGGATCCCCATTTCGCCGTTAAAAATCCCTTTTCCGGTCACGCCGGGCATATTTTGCTTTTCCCATTCGATCTCATAGTTGTTTTTTACCTGCATCACACGGTCGCCCTCCCGGAAAATCACGCCGTGAAATTCTTTTTCCATTTTACCTGCAGCAGGCGGATTGAGCGCGCTCTGCAGTACGATATTCGCATTCAAAACGCCGCACGCGCCTTTCCTTGTCGGAATAATGACCTGAATATCCCGCAGCGGATCCATATGGTACGCCGCAGGAAGGCGCGTTTGACACAGCTCCGTCACCGTGCTGATAATTGCCTGCTGACTGTTTCTGCGAATTAAAAAAAAGTCTTTATCTTTTACATTCAGATCCGGCATATCGCCGTGATTGATCTTATGCGCATTTACCGCAATCAGGCTCTCGTTCTCCTGCCGGTATATTTCTTCCAGTGTTACAATGGCAAATCGTTTAAAATCGATCAGATCCCGCAGCACTTTTCCCGGGCCCACAGAGGGCAGCTGATCCTTGTCTCCCACCAGAATCAGACGTACATTTCCGCGGAGTGCCCGCAGAAGATGGTAAGTTAATACAAGATCCGCCATAGATGCCTCATCAACAATTACAACATCCGCGTCAATCGGATTATCTTCGTTTCGTTTAAAGCTCAGCCGCTGGTCGCTTTCCGGCTCACCGTCATCTCCGGTAAAATTCAGTTCCAGCAGCCGGTGAATCGTTTTTGCCTCAATTCCGCAAGCTTCGCTCATTCGTTTTGCCGCCCGGCCGGTGGGCGCCGCCAAGGCACATTTTTGATCTTCAGCCTGGAACAAATGCAGCAGCGCCTTAATGATCGTGGTCTTTCCTGTTCCCGGTCCTCCGGTAATAATCGTAAAGCCATTCTCTCCTGCAGTCCGAACGGCGCAGCGCTGCGCCGTGTCCAGGACAAATCCGGACATGGACTCAAATTGCGCAATACTGTTGTCAAAATGTTTTTCGTCCAGGGAAAAGGACCGGCCTGCAAGCAGCAGCAGCTTTTGAGCCACATAGCATTCACAGTCATACATGTATTTTAAATATACATGACTGCCGTATGCACCATCTTCCGTGACCACCCGCAGGCCGTCCTCCAGCAGCTTCATGCAGGCAGAAAACTTGTCCGAGCCCCCTCCTACCAACTGCTCCAGCTCTGCAAAAATCCTTTCCGCAGGGACAAACACATGGCC
>USLW01000263.1 GCA_900555605.1 uncultured Clostridium sp.
CTAAAGCGTGCCGCCGCGCTCCGCATTGAAAAGCGTGCACAGCGGATCCGCAGCCTTATTTTTGATCAGGCATCAGAATAAGATCATTTTTCGGGAGATGGCGGACGAGGTTCGGGCGAGGTTTGTGCAGGTTCCGGCGGACAGCTCAAAGCTTCCGGCATTCCATATAATATCGTTTCTCACAGGCCTCTCCCATGGAGAAGGTTTTCCGAGGCAGAGAGCCGTTTTTGATCACGGTGGCGAACAAATCCTCCTTACGCATAGCAGGAAGCACAAATCCCATATTTCCCGGAGCTTTCCCGAGATTCATGACGGACTCGCTGCCGTGGATATAGTCCACCCTTGCCTTGGGATGCATGGAAAGATAATAGTCGAGATATGTCTGCAGGGCGCCGACGGAGAGTGTGTGCAGCGAACGGTCAAGATAAATGCAGCCTTCTGTGTCAGCGGTAAAATATGGAACTGTATGGTATGTATTGTGCGCCCCGGCAAACACCGGATCCGGCTCATTTTCCCGTCCATTTACCGTAAAATCGGCGGCATTCGGATAGAATGCCTTTAATCCCGGCAGAAAATCCTCCTCCACGCCGAAAAGCACCCGGTGGATTGGTTCAAAAATAATGCCCTGATCATGCACATTGACCACCTCGACTAATGCGTAGCGGCAGGCAATATCCGTCCCGTAAATGGCTTTCTGCTCTTCATAATGACATTTTGCCGCTGCCAGAGAATGGTTTCCGTCTCCCACGGCATACAGAAGTACAGGCGTTTCCGGCGCAACCTGATATTTCCGGCAGAATCGCTGCGGATCCGCAAGCTTGACCAGTGCTTCCGCGGTTTGCTGCCATATGGCAGGTTCTGTGATTTTGTATCCGCGGATATACCCGCCGCCCATCATCAGTTCTGTTTGGTAAAGCGGCTGCGTTCCGGACTGCTCTACATGCTGCGCCGCAGGCTCGATCACCGTCCGCTCCGGATCATCAATCAAAATCATAATATGCGGCATTTCCAGTGCCGCATTTCTGCGTATTTTCATTCTCGGAGGAACACGCTCGATTACAGTGCCTTCCGTGGCACGGATCAGGGAACCGGAACCCTGGTGAAAATCGTAATGTTCGAGGTCGAGTGCCATAATCAGTCCGGTTCTGACCGGCGTATCATTGGTACTGCGCCGGACCAAAATAAAGCAGGGTTCTGTTTCCTGCAGCGTGCCGTCTGCAAGATATTGCGCCATGGTTTGATTGATCACTTCGATGCGGCGGTCCACGTCGGCTTCCTCTAAATATAATTCCGGCAGCATCAGATGAAATGCCGATTTAAAATTTTTTGTGATTTTTTCGACAGAATTCCAATACTCCGGTTCAGAAGTGAACTGATCGCAGGCAACAACTGCCCAACGGTACATATCCGTGTCTTTTTCCGGTAATAATACGGAAGGCACGAGAAATGCTGCTTCGGGGTATTTGGTGGTTTGTATACATTTTGACATGATTCAGACTCCTTTTTCTGGGTGGCTGTGATACTGCCGAACGGCACAATCTATTTTACATGAAACTGTGAAATATACAACCGGCGGCACAAAATATTTTCGGCAGCCTGCGGCCGGGGCCGGAAGCGAAATGAGCAAGTAAGATTGCGTAAAATGCTGTATAGCGGAACGGAGGTTTTTTTGTGATACGTATAATGGATGCCAAGGGGGTTCCTGTCATCTGCCTGAAGGATGACGGCAGAGCAGGATACCTGTCCGACCCTTTGTATGACGAATATAACAGTGTCTGCGGATTTCTTGTAGATACCCAGGGCTGGTCACTGGGAAAGAAGTATATTGCGCTGGAGGATATTTTACGCATCAGCAACAACAGCTGTATTATTTACAGTGAAAACTCCATCCGGCATTTTACCAAAAAACTGAACCTGCGGCGCGGCGGGGAACTGGATAAAATGGTGGGGCGTACTGTCATTGACAGACAGGGAAACGGGTTGGGGATTGTCAGGGACATTGTGTTTGACATTGAGACAGGCAATGTGGAAGGCTTTGAATTGTCCCGCGGGTTTATGGAAGATATTGTTCAGGGCAGGAACCTGATTCTGCTTCGGGACGGTGTCGAGTTCGGAGAAGAGTTTATTATCGTGAACAGCGGCGTTGACCGCTGAATGCGAGCATTTCATTACAGAAGGGATGGAAACGGTATGAAAAAGTCTAAAATTTACAAGGGTTTGATTGTAGGGGCGCTGATCGGCGGAATGGCCGGCAGCATTGTAGAAAGCGTCTGCAGCGATACGGGCTGCAGTATGATGATCAAGGCCGGGAAGAAATTGAAAAAGTTATTTTAAGCGGGGAATCCGGCATCTTCCGTATCAAACGCGGGAGCTGCAGGGAGCATCCGGCATGAGAAACTTCTTTTTTACGCGGGATTTTATTCTTTTTGGATAGACCCGCCGGATTTCGGAAAAGCGGAGGCCAATCAAATTCCAAGCTTGCGAAAGGATAAAGGTTTGTGTGAAAATCGGAGAACGTGCAAAAGCAAATTTATTTTTTTTCATTCCCGCATTGCTCTTTTTTCTTTTGCTGTTTCTTTTTCGGCACAGGCTGACGCATATCCTGCTGCCGGTTCTGCTGGGACTGCTGATTTCCCATATGATGGAACCGGCAGTGTACATGATGGTTAAAAAGTGGCATTTTAAGAGGAATTGGGCAATTCCCGCAGCTTTTGTGCTGGTGATTGCCGTCGTCGGCCTTGTTCTTGCTTTTCTAATTCCCGCCCTGGTGCGCAACCTGAAAGAGATTATTGAAAACGGTCCGGCGATTCGAAGCAGCTTAAATAGCCTCATGGAGCGGATTTCCGGTCTGCTGGGCAAACAAGGAAGCAGCTTTGTGGATATCGAAAAGACCGTAACAGGACTGGAGACTTGGGCTGTGCAGGCGCTGGAACGTCTGGCCCGCTCTTATATGAAGGTGCTCAGCGGCGTGCTGGATGTGGTGACCGCGTTTATCCTTGCGTTTTATATGCTGCGTGATAAGCAGATTATTACCGGCTGGATGCTGTCTCTGTTTCCGTATACCTGGAGAACGCCCATCCTGGACACGGCCCATGAATTAGGGCGGATTTCTGCAAAATTTATTCAGGGCCAGCTGCTGATTGCGTTTATCGTAGGACTGATCGAAACCGCCGGTCTGCTTTATCTGAAGATCCCTTTTGCGGTTTTGCTGGGGATTATCGGCGGTTTATCCAATTTAATTCCGTATTTCGGCCCTGTCATCGGCGCTGTCCCGTCTGTGCTGGCCGCGCTGCTGATTTCGCCGGTGCGGGCCATATGGACAGCGCTGCTGTTTGTACTGGTGCAGCAGCTGGATAATAATTTTTTAGGTCCCAAAATTATTGAGGGAAAATTAGGCATCCATCCTGTGGCTACCATTATTGTAGTTTTTATCGGCGGTGAATTTTTCGGACTTGCAGGAATTCTGCTGGCAGTTCCGGTGTACGCGATGCTGCGCTGCATTCTGCGGCGTATTACAAAATCCCTGACAAAGACGCAGGATCGGCAGGCAGCGTGACTTTCGGGGGCCCGATTTTATCCACCTGGCTGTCCGGCTCCATAAACTGCGACTGATAAAGGTCCGCGTAGAGACCGCCCTGTGCCAGCAGCTGCCCGTGAGAGCCGCGTTCTGCAATGCCGTCGTCTGTAATCACAATAATCTCATCTGCGTTTTTCACCGTAGACAGCCGATGGGCTACCACAATCGTTGTACGCCCCCGGCATAATTCCTCCAGACTTTGCTGAATCGTGCGCTCTGTCGCATTA
>USLW01000264.1 GCA_900555605.1 uncultured Clostridium sp.
TCGGCTGCATGGGCAGCACCGGCCGCAGCACCGGCGCGCACATACACTTTGAAGTACGGCAAAACGGTACGCCGGTGGACCCGGTGCCGTATCTTTTGTCCGGCAAGGAGGTGACAGACGATATGATTTATTATTTTCAGGATATTACAGAAACGCTGAGGCGCGGCGCGAAAGGAGATCAGGTAAAAATTCTGCAGGCAAAGCTTGCGGTATTCGGCTATTATGAAAAGCTTTTGGCGAGCAGCGATACGAATGTCCCGTGGGACGGCAGTTTCGGCCCGGCCACGGAGGAATGCGTAAAAGACTATCAGCGTAAAAACGGCTTAGAGGCTGACGGCTCTGTAGGGCCTGCGACCCGGACCGTAATCAACAAAATGGTGCCGGAGCTGCTGCAGGAAAAGGATGCGCAGATTCTGTCGGCTGAACAAAAAGCGGAGGCGGCGGAAAAGCGCGCTGCAGAAAGCCGGGAAAAATTAGATCAGATCAAAAATATTGTGGATTAACGGACGCCGACCGGATATGCTCCGTTTTGTATTTGCCCGGGCAGCTCCGCTTCATGCGGTACGGCAGCCCGGGCAAAGTGATTTCAAACCCGGCCTCCGGAGTGCGGGATATCTCCGGAAGCGCGGGACGCCTATGCATTCTGGAATATGCATGATTTCATATATAAAAAATACCGTAAATATATAATTCGTAAGTAAATTTATATAAAATAGTTGACAAAATATATAATCGGTGTATAATGATCCTCAAGCCAGGAAAAATATGGCGTCGGTATTCTGAATGAGGAGCTGATTACAGCATGAAAAAGAATATGTACAGTTTGATTTTAATGGAGGATGTAGTGAGAGAAATCGACAAGATCGCACTGCAGCGGAATACGAACCGTTCCAACCTGATTAATCAGATTTTGGCTGAATATGTATCCCTGATGACACCGGAAAAACGGATCAGCAATATTTTTCAGGAAATAGAGAATATGATGAATGAAACGAGGGAACTGATCCCTTTTGTGATGCCGAATCAGCAGACGATGACGCTGAAGAGCAGCCTGGAATACAAATACAGGCCCACAATTAAATATGAGGTGGAGCTTTACCGGGTGCCCAACGGCGCCATCGGGGAGCTGAAGGTGATCTTTCGAACGCAATCTGCAGAGCTGCTGAATGCGCTGACCGCGTATTTCCGGCTGTGGAAGCGGCTGGAGGATACGTATATTGCAAAATATTTTACGGAGCAGCCCATCAGTTATCAATTATATGACGGAAGGTTTATAAGAAGTATTGCGATTCCGACAAACAGGGATTACAGCAATCAGGACATCGCGGATGCGATTGCCGCATATATCCGGATGTTTGATGAACTGATGAAAGGGTATTTAAACGGAAAATATTCTGCCGCCGAGCTGGAGGCCCGGTATATTTCTTATCTCAATCAGGGGACCGGGCTGCTCTGAATGCCGGTGTACGGCGGCTGGAGCCGCATAAAGAGCAAGCAGCATGTTTATGATATCAATAAAGGGGTTGAACAGAATGAATGCGGAGAAGTTTACACAAAAATCATTGGAAATATTAAATCATGCGCAGAGCATGGCATTGGAGAATTCCAATATGCAGATCATGCCGGAACATATGGTTTATGCACTGGCGGACCAGGACGGCGGACTGATCGGAAGCCTGCTGCAGAAAATGGGCGTGGATACAGACCATTTGCTGTCGGCCCTGGATTCCTTGATTCAGCAGCTGCCTAAGGTCAGCGGAAGCGGACGCGAGCCGGATAAGATCTATATTACGCCTGAAATGGATAAAATCCTGAAGGATGCCGAAAGACTGGCGTCAAAAATGCACGACGAATATATTTCGGTAGAGCATCTTATGCTGGCCGTATTCGATAATCCGACTGCAAAGCTGCGGGATTTGTTCCGGAAAATGAACATTACAAAGGAAAGCTTCCTGAAAGAGCTGAATCAGGTAAAAACAAGCCGTGTCACCAGTGATAATCCGGAGGCGACTTACGATGCCTTATCCAAATATGGCTTTGATTTGGTGGAGAGGGCGAAAGCGCAGAAGCTGGATCCGGTCATTGGACGAGACGCCGAAATCCGGAATGTCATCCGGATTCTGTCCCGGAAAACCAAAAACAATCCGGTGCTGATCGGAGAACCGGGTGTCGGTAAGACGGCCATTGCAGAAGGGCTGGCGCAGCGGATTGTGCGCGGAGACGTACCGGAGGGGCTGAAGGAAAAGACGATTTTTGCTTTGGATATGGGCGCTCTGATTGCCGGCGCAAAATTCAGGGGCGAATTCGAGGAGCGGCTGAAGGCCGTATTGAATGAGGTCAAAAACAGTGAGGGCAAGGTCATTCTGTTTATTGATGAGCTGCATACCATTGTAGGAGCCGGAAAGACAGACGGCGCCATGGATGCCGGGAATTTGCTGAAACCAATGCTGGCCAGAGGCGAGCTGCATTGTATCGGTGCCACGACGCTGGATGAATACAGAAAATATATTGAGAAGGATGCGGCTCTGGAACGGAGATTTCAGCCTGTTCTGGTAGACGAGCCTACGGTAGAGGATACTATTTCTATACTGCGTGGCTTAAAGGAACGTTACGAGGTGTTCCACGGCGTAAAGATTCACGACTCGGCGCTTATTGCCGCAGCAACGCTGTCTGACAGATATATTTCGGACAGATTCCTGCCCGATAAGGCGATAGACCTTGTTGATGAAGCGTGTGCACTCATCAAGACAGAAATGGAATCTATGCCGTCAGAGCTTGACGACATCCGCAGAAAGATAATGCAGCACGAGATAGAAGAAGCCGCTCTCAAAAAGGAAACCGACCGTATCTCCGTTGAGCATCTTGCCGAGGTACAGCAGGAGCTTGCCGAAATGCGTTCAAAGTTCAACGAGATGAAGGCAAAGTGGGAGAACGAGCGTAACGCCATCTCAAAGGTACAGAAACTGCGTGAGGAGATTGAAAGCACCAACAGCCTTATTGAGCAGGCTGAAAGAAGCTACGATCTGAACAAGGCGGCAGAGCTTAAATACGGCAAGCTCCCTCAGTTACAGAAGGAACTTGAGGAAGAAGAAAAGCTGGCAGAGCAGTCAAAGTCCGCATCTATGCTGCACGATAAAGTTACAGAGGAAGAGATTGCAAAGATTATCTGCCGCTGGACAGGTATCCCTGTTTCAAAGCTGATGGAGGGCGAGCGTGAAAAACTGCTCCATATGGAAGATATACTTCATAAGCGTGTAATAGGTCAGGACGAGGCTGTCGAAAAGGTAAGCGAGGCTATACTGCGTTCAAGGGCAGGCATCGCAAATCCCGATCAGCCTATAGGTTCGTTCCTGTTCTTAGGTCCTACCGGTGTTGGTAAGACCGAGCTGGCAAAAACACTGGCAGAATGCCTGTTTGACGATGAAAAGAACATGGTTCGTATCGATATGACGGAATACATGGAGAAATTCAGTGTGTCTCGTCTGATCGGTGCGCCTCCGGGATATGTGGGCTATGAGGAGGGGGGTCAGCTGACCGAGGCTGTGCGCCGCCATCCCTACAGCGTTGTGCTGTTTGATGAGGTGGAAAAAGCCCACCCGGATGTGTTCAACATTCTGCTGCAAGTCCTTGACGATGGCCGTATTACCGACAGCCAGGGCCGTACCGTGGACTTTAAGAACACCATCATCATCCTGACCTCCAACCTGGGCTCCGACCTCATTCTGGAGGGCATCGGCGAAAACGGCGAGATCAGCGAGGAGGCCCGCGACGGCGTGACCCAGCTGCTGCGCCGCAGCTTC
>USLW01000265.1 GCA_900555605.1 uncultured Clostridium sp.
GCAAGGATGTGCTCCCCGCGGTGAGCCGCTTTACCGGCGCTCTTTCCGCCACGGCGCACGAAAAGAAAAAGCTCTGCGGCGAGAGTGCCTGCCGGTATGAAAAAACGGCGGCGGCGGAACCTGCTCGAGTCCGCTGCCCGGCGGTGGAAACTTTCCGCTGCTGATATCAAAAAGCAGCCGGTCCACGGTTTCGTGTACAAGCTGCTTTTCTTCTGCTCCGATCAAATGCTGCTGATATGCGGTCTCCAATTCATCCAGATCCAATACCTCGGGCGCACAGCCCGGCCGCAGCCGGATGTCTGCCAGCAGGTCTGTAAATATATATGTCTTTTTTTCCGGAAAATAAACGGTGGTGATAATATCGCAATACCAGTACATAAAACGGCCGGTCCGGTCATAGAACGCGCTGATTTTGCAGTGTGCGGGAATATCGGTAAAGGAACAGCCCCAGCCGATATCGCACCGGGGCTTCAGCGGCAGCCATCGGGTCAGCATTCTGGCACCATCGAAATATAAAAGCTCGTCGCCGGAGATATCTACCGTTTCATTTGGTATAAGCCGTTTTCGTATAAAAGTCAGAGCCATGTCGTATCCCTCCGTCCATCGGCTGCATTTGGGGTATAAAGTATACTGCTTTTTTACTTTCTTTTTTTGTTTAACGTTATTCTACCTTCTGCTTCTGCTTCTGTCAATTGCTTTTTACGGTATTGTGCCGCCTATCTGTATACGGCGTGCAAATAACTCGCTTTCATCCATTTTGAACTCGGCTTTATATATTTTCAAACTGTGTCTATTGTGTGATTATAAAAAATAATAAAGAGACAGTTTGTTCACTTTTACGAAAAATAAGGAGGACCGCAATGAAACACAATTTATTTTCTTGCTTGCTATTTACGGTTGCAGCCATGGCCGGACTGCTGAGTACAATTCCGGGGCAGACCCGCGCCGCTGCCGAGGCGGGAACGCTGCTGTGGTCCGCGGCGGATCCGCAAGGAGAAACGGCAAAATATGTATATATTATAGGCGGGTATTATGACCCGGACCGGGGCGGGACCTGGCCGTGGGGAAATACGGAATACCGGCTGGTGCGGTTCATCGGCGATACGATGGGGGAAATCATTTTAGAGTATCAGGATGGCACAAGGGATACGGTTCCGCTGATTTACGGCTACACGCTTTGGTGGCATGAGCAGTGGAATATGGCGTCTCTGCCGTTTCGGGGAAAAGGCGCGGATGAGGAGCTGTCCGGGCTTTTACAGAAGACGCTTTGTCTTTACGGCGCCTATGAGGGCCGTGCAGCTTGTGCATTCCGGATCGCAGCAGATGCTGCTAAAACGCTGAAAAGCGTCAGGCTGTTGGATAACCCGGAAAAAGACGGTACGCCCGTGATCTGCGGCGTCCATGTTTTCGGGGAAGAACCGGAGGGCGTTATGCGCGGCGGCGAAGGCAAAGAGTCTTATACCGTGGATGCCGGAGACGCATTTTATGACACCCATACGATAGACAGCCGGCAGCCCCTTCCGGAAGAAACTGTTTCGGCGCTGCAGACGCTTTGCCGCGGAATTGCAACAACGGCTGAAGATTGGCTGAACGCACCGGAATTCACATATGCCCAGACGTACAGCGGACCGGAAATTTATTTTACCGGTACGCCGTATGCGAATATCGCCAATGGCGTTCTCCAGTTCAGTCTTACCGATATCGCTACGCGGGCGGATAAAAGCGGGCTTTTATCCGAATCCCTCGACCAAACGGAACAGTATCTGTACGGCGGTTTCGGCACTTACAATATAGGAACGGCTTATAACAACCGCATGTGGTCCCGCAATAAGGCAATGCTGGTGCTGAACGGCTACGGATTTACGGACCGGGCGGAGCATACCCTCCATTTTGTGAATGAAGCCATGATGTATTTTCCGAATAAAGGCCTAAGCATTCTCGGCGTGCCGATTCCCGGACATTTTACGATTATTATCAATGAGCCCATGCATTACCGAAACACAGATTTTGAACTGACAAAATACAACAACCCGGAGATCTACGGAAAAGATTGCTGGAATTTAGGGAATATGGAGCAGGACGGACACGGCATGATGATGCTGTCTAATTGGAGCATCTGGAAGAGTCACGGAAGCGATCCACAATGGGTGGAGGACAACTGGGTCTATATTAACGAAGCCGCGGAATGGATTCTCTGGTGCTTTGCCCATGCGGATATAACATTCTGCACAAATGATGTGCTGTATGCCGAATCCGAGGGCGTTGCAGGCTGGATGGGGTATTCGCTGTATTGCAATCAGCCGTGTTACTTAGGACTTCTGGCATACATTGAGATGGCGGAGACTGCCGGTAAAACGGAGGCTGCTGCCAGGTGGGGGACTTGCGCGGAACAATTCGGCCAGGGAATCCTGAATTATTTTACCGCGGAGGACGGGGGCTGGGATTTCTCACAGGAAGGCAAGGACCGGGATCCGACACTGGCATATATGCGATATCTGTACGGTTATGATACCGCGGATATGAATCAGGATTGGCTTCAAAGAACAATCAATTCTTATGATGCGGATTTGGCTGAAATGCTGGAATGCGGCGGCTACTGGGGACCGTGGGGTACAGGCTACGATCAATGCACGATGCTGCAGACCGCTTTGCTGCTGGATCAGATGGCGGATGCTACGAAATTAATGAATAATTTATCTAAGATCTGCTACTCGCCCCGGCATCCGGATCCGTACGGCGTGCCGGAAGCGTTTGCCGTGGATACGAGGAAAGAGATTATCCGCAGAACCGGCGATTTTGAAAATCAGATTCATACGAGTGAGGCGTTATCCTGCTATCTGCTGACCATGGGGGTTTCTCCTGTAATTCAGGATAAAACGGTGCTGAAGATCATGCCGCGCCTGGCGCAGGACTGGAATGTCTCGGTTGCGGATTTTCCTGTAGAGCATACTTCCGCTAGACTGGGTCTTGATGTGGCATATCCAAAAGGCGGCGTACAAACCGCTTCCGTGACGTTTCACGCCATGGATCAGCTGCAGACGGTAAAATATCGCTTCGGTCCTTTTCCGGCGAACACAGATCGGGTTGCAGTAACGGTAAACGGAAAGTCGGTATCTTCAGAGCTGGTACAATCCGGAGACAGCAAATGGGCATGGATTACGTTTCAGCCTGCTGAAGGCGATACCTATGCGCTGAAGGCAGAATGTACCCATAATGCCGCGGGTTCGCGGATTCCCACTGCATTATGGGCAGGTCTGCTGGCCCTGATACCATGCGCTGCCGCAGGAATATTCGCGGGACGCAGACTTCGCCGCAGCAAAGTCCGGAAAAGCCGGCCGGCAGACGAGGCGAATCAATAAACAGAAGAAGGAAAAATACCGTCGGAAAGGATGATGTATCAAATGTATAGGTTGAAACAGGCTGCCCGGCTGATTTTGCTGACAGCAGCCGCTGCGGTTTTGACAGCAGGCGCCGCCGGCTGCGGCGGGGAAAAAAACACCCGAAAGACGCCGGTATTGTCGCAATATGACGGCCCCTTTTCTGCAGTAAACGGAAGCTATGGCGGCGTGGATGATCTGGGCCGGACACTGCCGGGAGGCGATGTCAATTGTGGGGCCCCGGCAGGTGCGCTCCGGCCGGACAGAACCGTAGGAATCTTTTATTTTCTTTGTTTAGGCGCAGGGGATCTTTCCGGCCCTTATGATATCAGTGAGATATTAAGAAAGGATCCGCAGGCATACCGCTCCGATGCGGCCTGGATGGCAGCCGGCGGCG
>USLW01000266.1 GCA_900555605.1 uncultured Clostridium sp.
GGACTGCGCTTCATCATCCGGCAGGCTGAGGACATGGAAAGCGAGCCGCTGCGCGCTCTTTCTGCCGATCCCGGGCAGGGACGCGAATTTATCTACAAGGTTTTCAAGTGAAGCGGGAAAAAAGGACATGGCTTGCTCCTCAGTTTATCTTACTTGTTCTGATGCGCTCAATTGCTTCGGCGCAATCCGCGCTGCCGAACACAGCGCTGCCGGCAACCAGCACGTTTGCCCCGGCCGCCACAACGTCCTTTACCGTAACGGGATCAATCCCTCCGTCCACCTCAATATCCATGCCGGCAAATCCCCGCGCCGTACACATTTCCCGCAGTCTGCCGATTTTGTCCGTTACCGCGTGAATATAGGACTGGCCGCCGAAGCCGGGGTTTACTGACATCAGCAGGATCATATCCGCATCGGGTAAAATCTCCTCCACCATACACAAGGAGGTTGCGGGGTTCAGCGCAACTCCGGCCTTCAGGCCCTTTTTCCGGATCATCTGCACGGTCCGGTGCAAATGCACGCAGGCTTCGGCATGAACCGTGATGATATCCGCGCCGGCCTCGGCAAAGGCATCTATGTAGCGGTCCGGATTTTCAATCATTAGATGAACATCAAAGGGCAACTTCGTAGCCTTCCGCGCACATTTCACCACAGGAATGCCGATGGAAATGTTCGGAACAAAATGGCCGTCCATAACATCCACATGGATCAGGTCCGCCCCGGCCTGCTCAACCATTTTGATGTCCTCGCCAAGCTTAGAAAAATCCGCCGACAGAATCGACGGTGCAACCATAATTTTCATAGAAATATGCATCCTTTCACAAATCCGGAATTCACGCAGAATCTGCTAACGGTATTTATTTTTTTCCATCTCCGCCAGCTCCCGGTATAAAACCAGATACCGTTCATACCTGCCCTGCGGGAAAATACCGTTTTTCACAAGCTCCGCAACAAAACATCCCGGCTCGCCGGTATGGCTGCAGTCGGGAAACCTGCAGGAACCATTGTTATTATATACCTCCGGATATAAATTTGACAAGTCCCGTGGCGCAATGGCATTTAAGGAAAATAGGCTGAAGCCGGGGGAATCGATCAGAAAGGTCGGGCGGTCTCCGCCGGAAACGAAGAAAAGCTCTGCATGGCGCGTTGTATGCCTGCCCCGCTGGGTTTTCTGACTCAGCCCCCCGGTTTCCATGACATTCGTTCCCAATATCAGATTCAGCACCGTGGATTTTCCAGCACCGGACTGCCCGGCAAAAACAGTGCATTTTCCCGCTAAATCCGGTTTCAGCAGTTCGATGCCTCTATGCTCTGCCGCACAGATTACATAACATTTTACCGCATCCCGATATTCCCGCAGAAGCGCTTCGGCTTTTTTTTCATCCTGATCCGCCTTGTTGATCAGCAGCACGGTTTCAATCCGCTTCAGCCGGGCTGTGGCCAGCAAACGGTCCACCAGCAGCAGATCCGGCTGCGGGGAGACGGCGGCAATCATGAGTACAATTTGATCCACATTTGCCACAGCCGGCCGAATCAGCGCGTTGCTCCGCGGCAATATTTGATGGATCGCCGCTGTTTTTTCCGCCGGATTCATATCCGACAGCACCACCTGATCTCCGATCAAAGGCTTGACCGCATTCTTACGGAAAATGCCCCTTGCACTGCATTGATAAAGCATTCCGCCGCAGTACACCGTATACAGGCCCCCAACGCCTTTGATTATGGTTCCCTGATCAGCTGCCATAAACATGAAGCATCATATATTCTTTGTTGTTAATTGCAATATGGACCGCTGTGTACCCGTCATGGAGCGGCAGCGGAACCGTATAAGTGATGGGGAAGTCGCTTCGCCGGACCGTACTGGAAAACAAAATCCGCGTATCGCCCTCCGGCAGTTCTGCTTCAATGCGGAGCAGAAACGTATTTCCGGTATCCACATCCAGGGGCAGCTCCATCGTTCTCTCCTCTGAACTCCGCAGCTGGTCGGGATCGTAAAAATACAGATCAATCTGCTGGTTCTGGTATACCATGGTACCCTTTTTGGGATATTGATATACCACTCTGTCCGAAGCATAAACGCGGTCATCGTTTTCTGAAGCGGAAGGCGCTGCGGGTTCCGTAGGCGTCGGGGCATCTGTGGGAGATTCCTCCGGCTGATCGGACGGACGCGGCGTACCTTCTGCCGGAGTGTCCGGCTCCGGGTCGGTTTCCGGCGTATCCATAGGCTCAGCAGTTTCCGGCGCCGGCGTGATTTCAGGTGTTGCTGATGGCAGTGCAGGCGTTGCAGGCTGCGGGCTGCGGCCGGACAAAAGCGAAGTAATATCCTCTCCCGGCATAGGAGAGACAATCCCCACATTCAGCTTGTAGGTATCGCTCATCAGAAGGTTGGCTGCCTGTTCCAAAGTCAGTCCTACTAAATCCGGCACCTCTACAAGGCTGTACAGATTTCCGTCGCTGTAGTAAATCGTAACC
This sequence comes from uncultured Clostridium sp., assembly GCA_900555605.1. Taxonomy (GTDB): domain Bacteria; phylum Bacillota; class Clostridia; order UBA1212; family UBA1255; genus UMGS1851. The sequence goes on from USLW01000266.1 coordinate 2,473, forward strand.
TGCTGCCCGGGCTCTACAACGCGGCCTTTGGACGGAACCGTACGTACCACTTCCTGATAAGCAAATTGATTGCTGGAGATCGGCTGGTCTACCGGCACCACACCCATTTCCAAAAGCGCCTGCTTCACTTCCCGATAATCGCGATTCGTATAATCAGGGAGAACAAACGCGCCTTCGCTGGCGGAGACTTGAAAGGTAATCGTCTCTCCGCTGGAAATATTTTTACCAGCCTCTATACTTTGAGATATGATATAGCCCTTTGGATAGATACTTTCAGATACAGGTTCCTGCACGACACGCACGCCCTTATCTTCCAGCACGCTGATAACCTGCGCTACGGGAAGCCCCTCATAATCGTCCAGGCTGTATTCAACCCGGACAAAGCGGTCCATGTTATCATTTACCCTGCCGACAATGTTTGCCACAAACAGGATCCCCACAATTCCAAATACCACTGCCAGTACATACGCCACGGCCTGCAGCGTGACGGAACGAACGATTTCCGCTTTATTTACGTAAAAATCCGGACTTTCGTCTTCCGTTTCCCGTACCGGTGCAGCTGCCTTTTCAGGAGACTGCGGCACCGGCGCCTCGGCCTCGGAGTATCCGGCGCCTGCCTCTTCCATATTATTGATAAAGGATACGTAAGGATTTTCCATGACCTTCTCCAGCCGCACCAGCATATCCCGTGCAGACTGGAACCTGGCAGCAGGATCCTTTTTCGTGGCAATGACAATCAGATCGTTGACGCCGAAGGGAATCTCCGGATCCACCTCCCGCGGAGGAACAATTTTACCGTCTATATGCTTTAAAGCGATGGAAACGTGAGAATCGCCGTCATAAGGCACAACCCCGGTGACCATTTCATATAATGTAATTCCAATGGAATAGATGTCCGAACGTTCATCCACAAATCCGCCCCGCGCCTGTTCCGGGGAAAGATAATGTACAGAGCCGGCGCTATCGTTATTTGCGGATTTTGTTGCAGTTGACACGGCTCGGGCAATGCCGAAATCCGTCAGCTTGATCACACCATTGTCCGCCACCATGATGTTCATCGGCTTGATGTCGCGGTGAATGATATTATGCCGATGCGCATGATCCACAGCCGCTAAAATCTGAGCGGCTACCTTCAGGGCATCCTTCCACCGCAGCGTTTGAAGCGCCGCGATATAATCCTCCAGCGTGACGCCCTCCACATATTCCATCACAATATACGGCACATCGCCCTCACTGCCGACATCATAAATTTTCACAATATTCGGATGCGACAGACTGGCGGCAGCTTTTGCCTCATTATT